>CBIHRE010000257.1:0-7150 GCA_966212385.1 uncultured Akkermansia sp.
CTAATCGCCGACCCCAACTTCACCCTTGCTCGTTAACACCGCTGCTCTGCGTTAAAAATCAAATCGATACGGCGCGTTTTTCGGGGTCGGCGTTTTGACGGAAGAAAAGGGCGGTGTGGCCGACGGAGCCGATGCAGGGGACGCCGAGGGTGGTCTCGATTTGGGAAATGAGGTCGGCGCGTTCGTGGCGGTCGGCGCCTTCGAAGCGGATCTTCACGAGCTCGCGGGCGTCGAGCAGGCGGGCGAATTCGCGCTGCGAGGCGGGCGTGAGGCCGGCTTTGCCGATTTTGAGGGAGGCTTCGAGATTTTGGCCGAGGCCGCGCAGCTTGGTCTTTTGCGCGCCGGTGAGAGGGAGGTTTTCCATGAGTCCCGGCGATGAAGGCGGAAAGGGGGACGGGCGGGAACGCTGAAATGCCGGTGGTGGCGGGGCGAATTTACCAAGCGTAGCTCAGCTCGGCGCGGGACCAGCGGGGCGGGGCGATGTTGACCACGCCGGAGGCGGTGCGGCCGGTCTCGATTTCGGCGTCGAGGAGGTTTTCGACGGCGAGGGTCAGGCGGAGGCGCGGGGTGAAGGCGTAGTGCGCGGCGAGGTCGAGGCGAGTGGCGGAGGCGAGGGTGAGGGTGTTCAGGTCGTCCTCGAATTGCTCGGAGAACCAGCGGGCGCGGAGGTCGAGGTCGAGGGCGCGGGTGGCCTGCCAGACGGCGCCGGCGGAGACGGTGTGGCGCGGAACCTGGGCGAGGCGTTTGCCGTCGAGGGCGGCGGCGCCGGGGCCGCCGGAGCGGACGCGGGCGTCGGAAAGGAGATAGTCGGCCTCGAAGCGGACGCTGGAGAAGTCGGCGGGGGTGAAGTGGCCGCCGAGCTCGAGGCCACGGATGCGGGCGGAGTCGAGGTTGCGGCGCTGGCGGAGGTTCGGGCCGATGGTGACGTTGACGACGGCGTCGGAGAGCGTGTTTTCGAAAACGGTGGCGCGCAGGCCGCGGCGGGTGTCGCGCGAGGCGTAGGCGAGGCCGAGTTCGCCGCCGACGAGGGTCTCGGGGTCGAGCTCCGGGTTGGCGCGGGTGGTGACGGGGCCGACGCGGAAGGGGCGGTAGAGCTCGTTGAGCGTGGGCGTGCGGTAGGCGGAGTAGGCGGCGGCGCGGGCGGTGAGCGTCTCGGTGACGCGCCAGGCGAGGCCGGCGGAAGGCGAGAAGGCCTCGTCGTCGCGGTCGGGGTAGGTCTCGTCGACGAGGGCGGCTCCGGTGGCGCGGGTTGTTTCGCGGCGGAAACCGTCGGCGCGCCAGGTGGTGTCGTAGCGCGCGCCGAGCGTGAGCGTGAGATCCGGGACGAGCGGGCGGGAGTGCGTGGCGAAGAGGCCGGCGACGGTTTGCGTGCCGCCGGCGCGGCGTTCGCGGAGGAAGTCGGCCGTGGGCGCGTCGTAGAAAAAGTATTCGCGGGTCTCGCCGTCGACGTAGCGGGCGTCGGCGCCCACGGTGGTGAGGGAGGCCTCGGTGTCGGTGGCGTCGCCGAAGGTGAGTTGCGCGGAGAGGCCGGCGGCGGTGGCGGGGACGGAGTATTGGTCGCTGGCGGGCGTCTCGGTGGTGCGGGCGGCGTTTATCGAGGAGAAGGTGCTGCGGTAATCTTGGTCCTGGGCGTAGACGGTGACGGACCAGGCGGAGATGGGGGCGATGGAGGCGAACGAGGAATCGGAGGATTCGCTGGAGTGCGGGGTGCCGGAGAGGGTGGCGGAGGTGAAGAGTTCCTCGGAGGCGTTTTGTTGGTAGGGCGTGCCGTTGCCGCGGTCTTCGCGCCAGGCGCGGGCGGTGGTGGTGAGCGTGGCGGTGTCGCTGACGCGGTGCGCCCACGTGAGTTGACCGCGGTAGGTTTCGAGGTCGGCGGGCGTGTCGATGAGGCCGGGATCGCGGACAAGTTTGACGCCGTCGGTGGCGAAGGCGGCGGCGTCGACGCGGAAGGCGTCGCGGCCGGAGGGGGCAGCGAGGGTGGTGACGACTTCGGCGCCACGGGTGCGAAAGTCGCCAAGGGTCGCGGAAAAGCCGCCGGAGAACTCGGATTGCGTAACCCGATGGGTGACGGAATGCCGGGGGGCGGGCGCGTTGTCGTCGGCGGCGGGCACGGCGGGGCTTGCACTGAGATCAGCGGTGGCGGAGTCGGATTGCGTAACCCCAAGGGTTACATAATCCGGTTGGGAGGGGGATTTGGCTTCGGGGAGGAGGGGGGTGGAGAGGAGGTGGACGACGCCGCCGAGGGAGCTGCCGCCCCAGGCGGGGGAGCCGCCGCCGCGGATGATCTCGGCGCGGTCGAGGGAGGCGGAGGGGAGCTTGGTCCAGGCGACCCAGCCGCCAAAGGGGTCGTTGAGCGGCACGCCGTCGAGGAGGACGAGGGCGCGGCTGGCTCCGCTGGGGCCGATGCCGCGGAGGGAGACGCCTTGCGCGGTGGGGTTGGCGGTGAGCGAGCCGGTGCGGCGGAAAAGCGAGAAGGCGGCGGAACGGCGCAGGGTGTCGTCGATCGCGAGCGTCGGCGCGGAGCGTAACGAATCGGCGGATATGACGTCGACGGCGAGGGGGAGCGTGGCGGCGTCCTGCGGCGCGCGGGTGGCGCTGATGACGAGCGTCGGGAGGACGACGGGCGTTTCGGGCGGGGCGGAGGCGGACGCGGGCTCCGGCGCGGAGGCCGCGAGGGTGGCGGAAGCGAGGGACGGCGCGAGCAACGCGACGACGCGCCGGACGGGAGGCGGGAGTTTCACGGCGTGGGATCTCGAGGCGCGCGGAGGCCGGGTGCTTTTATTGGCGCAATAAGACGCCGCGCGGTGTCGCGATGGCCGAGGCGGGCGGCGTGTGGTTGCCGATCAGGGCGTGGAGGAGGACGGCGGCGGCGACGGAGACGTTGAGCGACTCGACCTTGCCGGTGCCGGCGAGGGTGACGAGGCCGGTGCAGGCTTTGGCGACGTCGGGGGCGAGGCCTTGCTCCTCGTTGCCGAGGACGAGGGCGAGGGGCTTGGCGGCGGGGTGGCGGGCCACGGGCGCTCCGCCGCGGGTGGCGGCGCCGAGGACTTCGTAGCCGGAGCCGGCGAGGGCGCCGAGGAAGACGGGGAGCGAGGGCACGCGCCAGACCTTGATGTGCTCGAGGCCGCCTTCGGAGACGCGGTAGGCGGATTCGCCGGGGAGGGCGGCGGAGGGGTGCGTGGGGATGATGATGTGGCCGACGCCGAAAAAGGCGGCGGAGCGGGCGATGGCTCCGAGGTTGTGCGGGTTGCCGATGCGGTCGAGGACCACGAGCGGGGTCTTGGCGGCGGCCCAGGCGGCGATGTCCTTGGCGAGGGGGGTGCCAATGGGCGGAGCGGTGACGACGCAGACGACGCCGCCGTGGTGGACGGTGCCGGCGATTTTCTCGAGCTCGGCGGGGAGGACGCAGCGGTAGACTTTTTTCGCGGCGGCGAGCGCCTTGCAGATCGGGCCGAGTTTGCGGCTGGTGGTTTCGTCGAAGAAGAGGCGCTTGATGGAGTCCGGGTCCTTGGCGAAACGGGCTTGGACGGCGGGGAGGCCGGAGAGGGTGAGTTCGGAGGCGAGGCTCATTGAGACGGGAAGGGGTGGGGGTGGTGGAAGTGTAGCCGGGCCGGCGAGTTTCCACCTCCGGGCGATTACGGCAGCTTTAGCCGGAGAGTTCGCCGACGAGGGTGAACTCCTCGCGGTCGTGGTAGAGGTGGCGGACGCGGGTGCCGGGGGCGCGGCGGCTGAAAACGGAGTCGGGGGCGCGGACTTCGCGGAGGAGGGCGAGGGCGTCGACGCGGCCGAATTTCAGGATGACGACGAAGCGGCGGCACCAGGCGTTTTCGAGCCAGGGGGCGATGAGGTTGCGGAGAACGTGGTGCGGGTCGTCGACGAGGTCGCAGAACATCCAGTCGGCGCGCTGGCCGGGCTCGGGGCGGTAGCCGTAGGCGTCGGCGCGGCGGTGTTCGATGAGCGGGTTGTCGAGGGCGCCGCCTTTGAGGGGGCCGTTGTCGAGGGCGATGACGCGGGCGCCGCGTTTGGCCGCGGAGTAGCTCCAGCCGCCGGGGGCGGCGCCGAGGTCGACGACAAGTTCGCCGGGGGCGGGCTCGCGGCCGAGGACGGCGTAGGCTTCCTCGACTTTCAGGTAGCTGCGCGAGGGGGCGAGGTCGTCGTCGGCCATGCGGCGTTGGCCGCCGAGGACGAGGTCGCGCGAGACGAGGGCTTTTTTGAAGTCGATGAAGTGGACGAAAAGGCCGTGCACGGGGCCGAGGGCGCGGGGAAGGTCCGGCGTGGCGAGACGGGCGACGCGGCCCATGCGTTTCTTGAGGAGATCGGCAAAGGCGGTGGCGACGGCGTCGGCGCGCCGGCCGAGTCCGTCGAGGCCGGCGGCGGTGGTGAAGACGCAGGGCCAGGCGGCGTCGAAGCGTTCGTCGCGGGCGCTGGCGAGGAAGTGGTCGAGCAGGCGCGTGGCGAGGGCGTTGACGGATTCGCCGGTGATTTCGACGGGGGCTAGGTGCGCGGCGTAGGCGAAGCAGAGGTCGGAGATGGAAGAGATCAAGCCGGCCGAGCTCGGGCTCGGCGTTCCCAGGGCGACCCAGCCGCCGCCTTGGGCGGACACGGGGAGGCCGGCCGCACGAGCTTCGCCGGCGAGCAGGTCTTCGAATCCCGGTTGTCCGCGAAGCAACATGGGCGCGCAGGGTGGAGAGCCGGGTGGCGGCTTGGCCACGAAAAACTATTGTGCCGCGCAACCGAGTGAAATCTTTCGCAAGCTTTCGCGGGCACATTACTTGCTGAAAAATGAGGGGCTCGCAGCCAATATTTTACCTCGCGACCAACAGGCGTTTTTCCCGTTTCACATCATTCGCAAGCACCCCTAACTTCCATGTCAGCCAGCCGGTCTCGCAAACCAGATACTCATTGCTCCGTTAAGGGCGTTGTCGCCGAAGAGGGCGAAGGCGGCGTTTTGTTCGGATGTCGAGTGAGGCATCCTCATTCACGGCTCGGGCAACTGTCGGGGATCGATGGTGTGTTTGATCTGCAATTGCCGCATAGCTGTCTGCGCAAGCGTTCGCGGTTATGGATACTGAGCGCCAATCACTATCCCCGACGAATTTCGCTGCCGGCCTTGACGGGGGCTGGATTCAATTTGGGGCATGTGCCTTTGCGTTTGTGGCCCTTCGAATCATTCGGGGGAATGGCAGTTTTGTCTTTGTTGAACTGGCTGCTGATGCGGACCAGGTTGGAGCGGTTTCTGTTGATCGCGGTCGGTTTCCTTTTGGCGCCTCTCGCGCTCGTGGCCTTTGTGTCGGGCCTCGCACTCAGCGGAAACACTCTAGCCAAACTGGAGGCGGACAATCCGTCATCGGTCAATAATCGGCTGCTGCATGCGGGTCTTGATCCCAAATTCGTTCCGGAGCTGATCTTTTTCGAGCTGCCGTCCCGCTTTTTTCCGGGTGGTCGGTATCGACTGAGGGGTGGAACATATACCGTGGGCTCCGACTTGATAATCCCCAGGGGGGCGGTTGTGCACATTGATGCCGGTTCGGTGATGGAGTTCGATTCCACGGCCGGGGTCGTCGTCCAAGGCCAGCTTGTGGTGGCTGGAAGCGCACGATCGCCGGTGCTTTTCCGGGCGCGAGATTCGCGGGCGGGCTGGCGCGGTATTTACCTCGAGGGTGAACCACGCTTGGGCGCGGTTGCGTCGATCGATGCGGACGGCATGCACGTTCACGATGCCCGCGGCACTCTGTGCAGGATGAGCGAGGGTTACATACCGATGCCGGCTGATAGAGATGGCGCGGGGGAAGCCGTTTTCACAGCGGGCGGAGCAATTTTCGCTAAGGACGCGAACGTGGTCCTGCGCAGTTCGCGCTTTGACCGGTGCCAGGCCGCTTTTGGCGGCGCGATCTACGCCCGGAACACGGTCGTTTCCCCCGTGATATCAACGGGGGCGCAGGGAGTGAGGTCCGAAAGAGTTCCGCCTGCGGTTCGGATTGAAACATCGGTGTTCGCTGACTGCGGCACCAGCTCTGTCGCGCTGGATTTGGCCCGCAACGACGTCGTCGTCGGAGGCGGGGGCGCGATCTTTGTTCAGAATACCGCGCTCACGTGCGTGGGAACCAGTTTTTTGGAGGCAAAAGCCCGGGGCTACGCCACCTGCGGCGGGGCGGTGTTCTTGGGCGCGGGGAGCAGCGGACGTTTTGAAAACTGTTTTTTCAGCTACAATCACGCCGATGCGGAAGGAGGGGCGATCTATGCGTTTCACACGCGGAATCTCGACAAGCACGCCACCGCCGGTCTTGTCGTGATGGGCTGCGTTTTTGAGCGCAACCGGGCGGCCGGGTCGGGAGGGGCGATCACCGCATCGAACAGCCGGTTCAAGATCAGCGACAGCAAATTCGTCGAGAACCGGGTGGTCTGGCGTGGCAAATCCCCGGTGAGCAAAGGCGGCGGCCTCTGCGCCACGTTCAACGGCGATTACCAAGAGGGGCATCCGAGCATGCTGGAGAACGTTCTCTTCGAAAATAACCGTATCGAGGAAGGCGTGGGCTTGATGGAGAACGAGGGGGCGGGCTTTTTCATCTACGCGGTCAAACGCGCGGAGCCCTTTCTGGCCCTCCATCTCTCCAAGATCGTGTGCGACGGAAACACGGGAGGCGGTCATCAGGTGTTGTTGCCTCACGTGGCCGCGCTGAAGGGGGCGACGGCGGAGATGGTTTCTCGCTACACCGGGAATATCGACGACAAGCTATATTTCCCCAGACGGTCCCCTTTGCTAACAAAGGAGGTGCTGCGCTTGGGAGTAGACGCGCAGATGTGAGTCTGCGGATAGGGCTGTGGGTGATGTCGGACACCCGGCTTTTGGCTCAAAAATCCCTGGGCGCGGGGCGCAGGAGCAGATCTTCGGCGACGGTGTCGGTGGGCAGGGAGGCGAGGAAGTGGTCGAGGAGGCGCGTGGCGAGGGCGTTGACCGATTCGCCGGTGATCTCGACGGGGGCGAGGTGGGCGGCGTGGGCGAAGCAGAGGTCGGAGATGGAAGAGATCAAGTTGGCCGAGCTGGGGCTCGGCGTTCCCATGGCGACCCAGCCGCCGCCTTGGGCGGATGGCTGGCAACTGTGAGCGCGGGCGCGGACACCAAGACGTCCGTTCAAGAGCGAGGGGCGGG
>CBIHRE010000258.1:0-7130 GCA_966212385.1 uncultured Akkermansia sp.
GGGCCACACCGAGATCTACCGCGGCTCCGAATACACCGTCGACTTCCTCCCGAAGGTGAAACTCGAGATCGTCATTGCCGACGACATGGTCGCCAAGACCGTCGACGCCATCGTGAAGGCGGCCAAGACCGGCAAGATCGGCGACGGCAAGGTCTTCGTCGTCGGTCTTGAGGACGCCATCCGCATCCGCACCGACGAGCGCGGCGACGCCGCCATCTGAACGACGATTCAAAGCGGCGACGGTCTTCCGCCGAGCTCTTCACGGCCGGCCCCTTTTCGGGGCCGGCTTTTTTGCGAAATTTCTGGCAAAGCATGGGGCCAAGGTCGTTCGACGGGAACGCGCCTCGGGCGGGCGGAGTCTGAGCCGCGCATGCCCACCCCATGGGGTCGCTCCCCGACCCGCCTCGCCTCGTCTCCCCCGCGAGCATTTTTGAGCTTCGGATGGCATCTTGCCGCGCGTGGAGGCCAGCGCTCCGCGCGTGTTTTTGTCGAACCCGTATCGTCACCATGAATGCCGCCACCGCAGAAGCCTCCGTCAATGCCGAGACGTCCGCGGCGCCCGAAGTCACCCGCGAGGACGTCGCCCGCCATTACGATCAACTTGATCGCTTCTATCGTGAGCTCTGGGGCGAACATGTGCACCATGGCTTTTGGGCCACCGGTCGCGAGTCGCGCGACGAGGCCGTGCGCGCGCTCGTGGACGTGGTCGCGGCGCGCGCTCGCATCGCCCCGAAAATGAACGTGGTCGACGTCGGCTGCGGCTACGGCGCCACCGCGCGAATCCTGGCCCAGGAGCGTCTGACTAACGTCGTGGGCTACACCGTTTCGGAGGCGCAATACTGGTATGCGCAGGGCCAGCAGGCCGCTTTGGAGAAGGCGCAGGAGGAGGACGCGCTCGTCGACGAGGAAATCAACCCGCGCATCGTGCTCGGGGACTGGCTGCAAAACGATCTGCCCGATGCCAGCCAGGACGCGGTCATCGCCATCGAGAGCACCGAGCACATGGCCGACAAGGCCGCCGTCTTTCGCGAAATCGCCCGCGTGCTTCGTCCGGGCGGCCGGCTCGTTGTGTGTGCTTGGACCGCAGGACGACAGCCCAAGCCGTGGCATCGTCGCCGCCTGCTCGATCCGATCCGGCGTGAGAGCCGCTTGGCCAGCCTCGACAGGGAAGAGGACTACGTGAACTGGATCAGCTCCGCCGGGCTCAACGTGACCGGCCGGGACGACGTTTCCGAGCGCGTGGCGAAAACCTGGTCGATTTGCGCGCGCCGCTTGCTGCTCGGGCTGGTGATCGACCCGCGTTACGCGAAATTCCTGATGGATGGGCGCAACGACAGCCGTGTGTTCGCCAAGACTCTGCCGCGTCTCTGGCTCGCCTATCGGCTCGGTGCGCTGCGCTACATGATCTTCACCGCCTGCAAACCACCGACGGAGTAGCGGCGCTGTCCGCGCGGTCCGTCGCAGCGAGGTCGTTCCCGGTTTCTCCACGCGGGGCCGGCGGCGCGAGCGGCTTGTAGCAAGGTGAGGTTCGGCGGAATAGCCGCTTGGCGCTCGGGCGAAGAACAGGTGGCGTGGCGCCACGATGGGCTATAACTGGCTTGGTTTTCTCTGCGGCGCGCTGGCGGTTTTGATTTTTGCGGGGACACACCGGCTTCTTCGCTCCGCGCCCTCCCGGCCGCGGCTGGCGACGTGGACCGTGGTCGCGCTGTTCCTTTCGTTGCCGGGCCTCGTGTCGGCGGCGTATTATCTACGCGTCGTGCCGGAATGGCCGTGGTTTTATGAGGCGCGTTCGTGGCGGGCTTCGGAGCTGTGGGTTTTGCCCTTGGGCGCGCTGGGGGCCAGCGTGGCGGCTTGCCTGCCGCGACGCGCGCTTCTGTTGCCCTTGCTGGCGACGACGGGCGCGGCGCTCGGGCCTTTTTTGAAGCCCGTGCTCGCGCCGCTTCCCGAGGAGCGATTCCGCGAGATCTGGACAAAAGACGTCTGCATCCAAAGCACCTTCGCGACCTGCGGGCCGGCGAGCTTGGCGACCATCCTGCGCGCTCATGGGATCGAGGCTCGCGAGCGGGATATCGCCAGGGCGGCGCACAGTTATCTCGGCGGCACCGAGGCGTGGTATCTCGCTCGCGAGGCTCGGGCGCGGGGGTTACGCGCGGAGTTTCGCCGCGAAGCGGGATTTCCGGAGGCGCTTCGCTGGCCCGCGATCGTCGGTGTTAAAGTGGAGGAAGGTCGCGGGCATTTCATCCCGGTCCTCGGACGCGAAGGGGAACGTTATCTGGTCGGCGATCCGATGATCGGGCCGGAGCGGCTCACGCGCGCGGAGCTGGAGCGGCGTTATCGGTTCACGGGCTTCGCGCTTCAACTCGGTCGGCCTGGCGACCGAGATACCGGTGGCTGATGCGCAGGTTTGGCGGTGTATGATCAGTGAACGGCGAGGCGGGTGACCAAGCTGTCCAGATCCTCGAGTTTGGGCGGTTTTCCCAGCAGGGCGTCGATCGCGGCCGAGCTGGTGCCCTCGTCTTTCATCATCGTTCCCCAGCCGGTCATCATGATGACGGGCAGCCCGGAGTAACGGCGTTTCACCTCGTGGCTGAGCTGATGGCCGTCCATGTCGGGCATGCCGAGGTCGGTGATCACGACCTGAAACGGGACGCCTTCCTTGGCGCGCTTTTCAAGCATGCGCAGGGCCTCGTTGCCGTTGGCGACCGCGGTGACCCGATGGCCGAGCGTTTCGAGGCAGTCGGTCACGAGTTGCCGGATTTTGTGTTCGTCGTCGACGCAGAGCACGCGGGCGGAGCGGATGCCGTTCCGTGCGGGCCTGGGCGCGGGACGCGGGGCCGAAGGCGCGGGACGACAAGGAAAGGTGAGGCGCACGGTGGTGCCGCGGCCGGGCGAGCTCTCGATTTCAATCAAGCCCTCGTGGCGGCGCATCATGCCGTAGATCATGGAGAGTCCCAGGCCGGTGCCGCGCTGGGCCTTGGTGGTGAAGAAGGGCTCCAGGCAACGCTGGCGCGTGGCTTCGTCCATGCCGATGCCGTTGTCCCGCACTTCGAGCCGTGCGCGTCGCTCGGTCGCGCCGCTCGTGGGCGGCAGTGTTTCCGTGGCGATGACGATCCGGCCTCCGCGGGGAAGCGCGTCGACGGAATTAAAGACGAGGTTGATCAGGGCTTCGCGAAGTTCGGCGATGTCGCCCGCAAGCTGGGGCAGGTCGGAGGAAAGTTCGCAGGACACCTCGATCGAGATGCCTTGCCGATGGGCGGTGTTGCGCCAGCGCGGCCGGGTGAGGTCGACGACCTCCTCGACCAAGCGGTTGAGATCGACCGGGTGGAGTTGCTCCCGGCCTGAGCGGGGACGGTAGAACTCCCGCATGCGGCCTACGATCACGCCGATGTCGCCGGCGGCGGTGCTGATGTTCTTGAGATAACCCGGGGTGGGCTCGGGGGCCGAGACCAGCGTGCGCTGGAGCAGTTCGGTGTAGGCGGCGATGGGGCTGAGGGCGTTGTTGATGTCGTGCGCCATGCCGCTCGCCATTTCTCCGAGGGCGCGAAGGCGTTCTTGTTGGACGACGGTCTGCTGGGTGCGGCGCAACTCCTCGTAGGCTTGCTGGGCGCCCTCGGTGAGCCGCACCTGATCGTAGACGCGGCGTATCTCCTCCTCGGCGCCGAGGATCTTGGTCTCTAGCGCCTGTTTTTCGGAGCGCACCTGCGCGATCTCGGCGAGGACTTTCTCGGTCTTGTAGCGCACCTCCTCGAGCACGAGCACGATCATGCTTACGGCGATGAAAAGCTGGAGCACGGCGGCGATGAGATAGCCCACGGCGCGAAGCTCCCGATATTCTAACGCGATGGGATAGGTGGCAAGGAACAGGCCCCAGAGAAAGAACCCGAAGGACAACATGCCCGCGCCGACGAAGGGCAGTCGCCGGCGCAGACGGTAGAAACACACGCCGGCGAACACGCTGCCCGATCCCATCAAAATAAACACCGGGAGCTGGATTTGGAGCGGGTCGACGGTGAAGCTCGGGATGAGAAAGGTCCACGCGGTCAGGAACACCAGAAAGAGCCCGAAGAGCCGCTGAGGAACGGGCAGATCTAGAAAACGCAGGGTGCCCCAGAGCAAAAAGGCCGCCGAGATCGCGACCGCCGTCTGCTTCACCATGGATGGAAGGCTGCCGACTGCGGTCGACTCCCAATGGTGATTCATCGTCAGCCACAGGGCATAGAAAAGCCACGCTACCGTCCAAATCGTGAAATACTCCCGCTTGGTGTAACGGTTGAGGTAGGCGAAAAGCCCGACCAGCACCCAAACAGTGAGCAGAGAGACTATAAGCGTAGCCCGGAGAAAGGTTTGGGGGAACTCCACGGGCGCTGAGAGTAGGCCTGTTCAGACGGGTGTGAAATCTTAAATTACATTATTTTTACGCAGGTGCTTGAGGGAGTCTGCGGGGAGCGGAGAGTGTTCGCGTCCCCCACCTTGGCTTAATGGCGGTGCATCGCGGTGATGGCGCGCAAGCGTTGGCCCAGCGCCTCGGCGATCGTGATCATTTCCTCCGCTTCGGCGGCTTGGAGATGGGCCCGACAGTGGCGTCGCCAAAGCTCGAGCCAGGCTTGGAAGTGCGGTTCCTCGAGCTGAAGCGGGATATGACGCGCGGCCATGCCGCCGCCATAGAGCGCGGGGCCGCCGGTGAGGCCGGACCAGAAGCCGGCGATCTTTTCGAGATGCGCGGGCCAGTCGTGGATGCGCGCGGCGAAGATCGGACCGATGCCCTGATGTTGGCGCACATCCGCGTAAAAGCGGCGCAGCAAAAGCGCGAGGCCTTCGCGGCCGCCGATGCGTTCGTAGAGGGTGGGAGTGTCCATGGCGGCGAAGGGATGCGGAGACGGGGAAGACAAACTGCTCCGGTGCCGGCGTGGAGCAAGCGAGGGGAGGCGGCTCGCCCTGTTCAGCGGGTGTCGGCGTCGCTGCGGAAGGGCAGGGCCGGCAGGCCGGCGCCGTTGACGAGGTTGGGGCGCGCGGCCTCGTCCCACGCGAAGCGCACCACCGCGGGCGCGGGCACGTGCGGGCTGCCGACGATGACCGCGTCCCCGACGATCTCGGCCTGGCCGGGGAAAAAGCGACCGTCGGCGCCCGCGACGGTGAACCAGCTGAGCTGCTTTTTGTCGGCGGAAGCCAGCCCTTCGGCGTGGTCGAAGTGAAGGATGGCGCGGTCCTGCTCGAATTTGACGGAGCGGAAGACCGGGCCGGACCAGACGAGGTCGGCGCGGCCGTAGTCCTTGGCGAGGGCGAGGCGCGCGAGGCGTTCGCCGATGTCGCGTTTGTTGCGCGGATGGATGTCGGCGAGATCGTCGACCAGGTCGGTGGTGCCGATAAGGCCGGTGCCGGGGATTCGGCGGGTGGCGGCGATCTGTTGCAACCAGAAGCGCGGCTGCGCCTCGGGAGATACCACGAGCCCGGGGCGCACCACGTGGTAGAGGTGCGGCGCGATCAGCACCGAGTAGAAGGAGAAGTCGCGGCCCCAGGCTTCGCGCCAACCGCGGACGAGCGCGGCCGATTTCTCGGCGTAGCGGGTTTCCTCCGGCTGCACCATGAGGTTGCTCTCGCCTTGATACCAAAGCGCGCCGCGCAGGGCGAAGGGCGCGAGCGGGGCGATCATGGCGTTGTAGTGGGTGGCGAGGGCGGAGCCTTCGTGTTTCGCGCCGGAATTTTGCGCGGCGGCGGCAAAGTCCTCGAGGCCGGGCTGATCCTTGTAAGCGGAGAGCGGGATCCAGAGCTCGATGCGCGTGCCGCCCCAGGTGGAGTCGAGCAGGCCGACCGGCGCTCCGAGTTCGCGGTGGATCTGACGGCCGAAGAAATAGCCGGCGGCGGAGAACTTGATGGCGTCGATCGTGGCCGGCGAGCAGGAGACCCAGCCGGAGTCGGATTCGACGTCGCGTGCAGGGGCGTCGGCGCGGGTTTTCTTCACCTTGAAAAAGCGGATCTGCGGAAAGTCGGCCGCGGCGATTTCCTGCTCGGCGTTGAAAACGGGCTTTTGACCGCGTTGCTCGCCGATGGGTTTTTCCATGTTGGACTGGCCGGAGCAGAGCCAGACCTCGCCGACCAAGACGTCGGCGAGCGTGCGCGATTCGGGGGCGCCGCCGCCGCCGGAGGCGGAGATGGCGAGCTCGGCGGGCGTAGCGGAGACGGGCAGCGGATCGAGGCGCACGAGCCAGCGTCCGTCGGCCGCGGCCACGGCGCTCTTTTCCTGCGCGCCGAAGCGCACGGTCACGGTCTGGCCCGGCTCGGCCCAACCCCAGATGGGCGCGGGCAATCCCGATTGGAGGACCATGTGATCGCCGATCACGCGTGGGAGCGTGAGCGCGGCCGAGGCGGCGTGGGCGAAGAACAGTGAAAGGGCGAGGAGCAGGGGACGGGGTGACATGGCGGCATTTAGGCGCGGGCGGCGCCGGGGAGTCACGCGAAGATAGGCGAGGCGCGGGTGCGCGTGTTGAAAACGGTCGCATAAAATGGCCGGGCGCGGAAGGTGTCGCGGTCACATGGATATCGACGTGGCGCAGCCGGCGGATTGGCCGGAGCTGGAGAGGATTTACCGCGAGACGCGTCTGGCGCGTTTTGATTGGATGCGGCCGGAACGGATCGAGGCGTCGACGCTCGCGCGCGACGCGGAGGGCGAGGCCGTCTACGTGGCGCGCGAAGCGGGGCGCGTGTCGGGCTTCGTGTCGGTGTGGGCGCCGGATCGCTTCGTGCATCACTTGTATGTCGACGCCGCGCGGCAACGGTTGGGCGTGGGTGCGGCGTTGCTGGAGTTTGCGGCGAGGCGGCATCCGGGCGCGTTGAGGCTAAAATGCGTGGAGCGAAACCAGGCTGCGCGGGACTTTTATCTCCGGGGCGGTTGGCGCGTGATCGACCGCGGTCAATCGGACGACGGCGACTACCTGCTGATGGAGAAGTCGGGCACGCCGGATCGACCGGACGCGCGTTGATCGAGACTCAAGGGTCGCGAGGGGTAGGGCGGCGGAAACGTTTTTGAAAAAGTCGCCAGTCCTCGGGCGTGGCGGTCCAGTCGGCGTAGAGGGCGATTCCGCCGATGCGCGAAGCGCGCGGACCGAGCGAGAGGAGCGCCGAGTTCACGCCAC
>CBIHRE010000259.1:0-7111 GCA_966212385.1 uncultured Akkermansia sp.
TGTCGGGGAAGGCGCGCGGCGGGCGCGCGGGAGGGAAAGCGGCGTCGAAAACGAAATCCACGGGCACGCGTAAAAAGGGTGGCGGGAAAGGTGGCGCCGACGCCGAGACGAAGACGCGGCTGCACGCGCTGGCGCTGTTTCTCACGCTCGGAGCGGCGGCGGCGTTTTCGCTGATCGCGTGGGCGCTGGCGCTCGACGGCAAACTCGACCGCGGCGACGGGTTGGCGTTGATCGGGCTCTTCGCGCTCTGGCAGGGCTTTCATCTTTACGATGTGCGCAAGCACCAGCTCACGCAGCGGCAGAATTTTTCGCCGTGGGTCGTGCTGGACGCGCTGCTGGCGCTGGGCGCGGCGTGGCTGATGTTGGAGAGCCTCGACTGGCTGGTGGCGTGGCTGAAGGCGCGGCCGGCGGACAGTTTTGGCGCGGGCAATCTCGGCTGGGTGACGGCGTGGCTGATGGTGCTGCCGAACGCGGCGCTCGCGGCCTACTACGCGTGGCGTTCGCGGGCCGATATCGTCTACGCCTCGCAGGTGGGCGACGGGCACATCTGCATCCCGCTTTGTCTCGGGCTGGCGGCGGCGCTGACGCCTTTCGCGCCGCCGGCGTGGTTCGCGGACGCGTTGCTGGTGCTGGCGGGCGCGGCGGGATTTCACGCCTTGCTCGTGGCGGTTTTCGGCGGGTTGCCGCGGGTGCTGGCGGTGGTGCCGATCGCGGCCTACGTGTGGTGCCTGCACGAAGGTTTGTCGTAGGCGGGGCGTTTACTCGGGCGCGAACTCGGTGACGGCCCACCAAGGGCCGGCGGCGCGGCCGAGGGCGGCGGACCAGAACCAGGCGGAGATGTCGGTCCAGCGACGCCCGTCGGCGCCGACGATGCGTTCGCGCACGCGCAGCGCGTCGTTTCCACGGGTGGCGCGGAGCTCGGCCCACTCGACGCCGTCGGTCTGGTGGTGAATGGGGCGATGCTCGATGGCATAGCCGATGGCGCGCAGGCAATCCGAGGCGGGGTGGAGTTTGCGCGTGGGTTGATCGAGCCGGCGGAGGAGGATCGTGCGGCCGTCGGGCGCGGCGAAGGCGGCGATGCGGCCGGGAAAATCCCGGGCGAAGCATTCCTCGCGAGGGCCGAGGACAAGGGGCGTCCATGCGGGGGAGACGAGCTCGACGGGCCAGGCCTCCGCGGCGGCGGGCGCGGAAGGGATACCGCCGCGGTCGCCGGAGGCGTCCGCCCCGGGGCGTGGCCAGAGGGGCGCGGTGGCGGAGAGCACGGCGGCGCAGAAAAAGAGGGCGAGGGCGTTCATGCGGCGGGGACGCGACGTTCGGCGAGCGCGATCACGCCGAGGGCGACGATGGCGAAGAGCGCGAGGCCGACGGACTCGTGCGCCCAAGGCGGGTTGGGCCAGAGACCGGTTTCGAGGCAGAAGATGAACGCGGCGCGGAGAGTGTTGGCGATGAAGATGGCGAGCGCGGCTTGCCGGAAGAGCTTGAACGCGGGGCGCGCGCCGAGGCGGAAGCGGCAGGCGAGCACGGCGGCGAGGACGAGTCCGGTCCAGAGCATGCGCAATCCGCTACATGGGGTGTCGACGATCACGCGTTCGCCGGCCCAGGCGAGCGTGGTGCCGGAGGCTTCGACGCGAAGCCCGCCAAGGGCGAGGAGGGGCGCGGCGAGCGCGGCGGTGAGCGCGCGGAGCGGATAGCCGAGATAAAACTGGAGCGTGGCGACGAGCGGCAGCGACAACGCGAGGAGCGCGGACCAGGCGAAGGCGAAGCCGGCCGGCGCGGCGGCCACGCCGAGCGCGACGACGAAAATCAGTGCGCGGGCGAGGGGCGGCGCGAATGGAGAGGCGGCGCAGTAGGCGAGAAGAAGCGCGGCGAGCGTGGCGTGGCGCCGCGGCGGGAGCGGGTCGCGCCAGGCGCGCCACGGCGCGAAGACCAGGGCGGCGGCGAGCGCGACGAGGCCCTGCGGTTCGTCGGAGCCGTCGCCGAGGCGGAGCGCATACCAACGCAGGACCGGCCAGCCGGCGAGGAGCAGCGCGAGCAGGGCGGCGGCGCGGGTGGCGAGGAAGGCTCGGAGGCCTGTGGGCGAAACGTGAAGTAGGGCAGGCATGACGCCGTGGCTCGGGTGATTTGGATGGCTGGCGGGTGGACGAACGGGTCCCTCCGCTCGTGCTGAGAGGCGACGCGGCGGGCACGGGGACGTGCCCGCCCACCTTTGGAGGAGGGAGCGAACGGCGTCAGGTGACCCGGGCGCGGCGCGGGCGGACGGCGGCGACGGTGAGCGCGCCTGCGACGAGGAGTAGGCCGGCGGCGCCAGGTTCCGGGGCGACGCCGATGTCCTCTCCCACGGCTTGGTTGGAAACGCCCTCGGGGAGGGGCAGCGGTTGCTTGACCGTTTCGAGATTGGGCGCGGTGCGACGCACGACCTCGTCGACGGCGACGAAGGACGTATACTGGGTGAGCAACTCGTGTTTCAGGCCGAGCTCGGTGATGGCGGTGATGAGTTCCGGGCGTTTGTCCACGGCGAGGTCGTCGGAGAGCGCGGCGATGCGCGTGCGAGCCCAGAGGCGGGCGAGCGTGTCGGCGGGCACGGCGGCGGCCTTGGCGAAAGGCAGCTCGGCGACGAAGGGGCGGCCGTTGTCGCCGCCTCCGGAGCGGCCGGTGAGTTGGAGACGTCCGGCGGAGCGACCGTCCCATTTGCCGAAGAGGATGACGGGGCGCTGCGCGAAGACGTCGGGCAGGGAGGCGGGCTCGATGTCGCGGGCGGCGGCGCCGTCAAAGCGCGCGCCGACGCCGGTGAGCACGGGGGAGGCGATCATGGCGGCGAAGCGGGCGGCCTCGGTCTCGGCGAGGACGGTGTCGGCGACGACGAAGGGCTCTCCTTGGCCGGCGCGGGCGAGGCTCTCGATGAGGTGGCGGTTGACGCTGGAGCCGATGCCGAAAGCGAAGACGTTGCCACGGGAGAGGTGTTGGCGGACGAGCGCGTAGGCCTCGGCCTCGATGTCGACGTAGCCGTCGGTGATGACGGCGACGATGCGCGAGAGGTTTTCACGAGGCCGGGGAAGATCGAGGGCGCGCCGGAGGGCGGGGAGCAGTTCGGTGCCGCCGCCGCCGTTTTGCTGATCGAGGAAGGCGGCGGCCTTGGCGATGTTGGCGGGCGAGGCCGGGAGCGGCGCGGGGGAGAGGATGGCGCTGTCGCCGGCGAAGAGGAGGACGTTGAAGGTGTCGATCGGGCGCAGGGTGGGGAGGAGTTGGCGGAAGAGGTGCTTGGTGGTGTCGAGCGGGAAGCCGCTCATGGATCCGGACACGTCGACGATGAAGACGTAGTCGCGCGGAGGCGTGGCGGCCGGCGCGGGGCGCTCGGGCGGCTGGATCATGGCGAGGAAGTAGTGGTCGCCGCGGGCGTCGGGCGCGGCGGAGACGAGGAGCCCGGCCTGGGTGGCGTCGCCGGCGAGGCGGTAGCGGAGGCTGAAGTCGCGGTTGGATGGCGACGGGTCGGACGGGTCGATCGAGATGTTCGCCTCGGCGGGCGAGGGGTAGGCGATCTTGACCGCGTGGGTGTGGCTGGCGGCTTCGCGGATGGGCAGGCCGGCGACGAGCCGGAGCGAGAGCGCGAAGGTCGCGGGATCGGCTTCGCCGGAGGGCAGATAGGGCGTGGCGACCCAGCGGTCGGACTCGGCCGCGACGGTGGCGGCGGGGCGCTTCGAGTAGCGCGGGCCGACGACGCCGGGGTAGACGAATTCGTAGACGCCATCGACGGGTTCGAGGAGCTCGGTGTAGCGCAACTCGACCGCGACGGTGTCGCCCGGGAGGATGTTGGCCACCGCCATGGAGAAGACGTTGGGGCGCTGTTGCTCGAGGAGGGATGCGCTCTTGCCGGCGGATTTGGCGGCCTCGTAGGTGGCGCGGGCCTCCTCCTTTTGCTGGATCTTCGCGACGATCGCCGACGGTCATGGTGAGTCCGTGGACGGCGGCGCGGGTGGAGCCGGGGAAAACGTAGAGGGCTTCGAGCGGGACGGCGCCTTCGTTGGAGTAGGTCTGGGTGACGGTGACGTCGGCGATGACGCCCGCGACCACGGCGTCGACGCGCGTGGAGTTGAGCGGAAGCGAGTCGATGGCGGCGTCGGCGGACTTGACGTGGAAGTAGGGCGAGAGCGTGCGGTCGGCGTCGGAAGTCTCGGCGCCGAGGCGCGGAGCGAAGGTGGCGCAAGCGAGCAGGGAGGACGCGGCGGCTAGGAGGATGCCGCGCGCGGGATGGGAAAGGGCGGAGATCATAGGAGGAAGGAGGGAAGGCGAAGGGGGAGCGCGGACAGGACCGGGATGACCCACTGGAGGAAGGGCTCGGCGGTGAGACCGACGAAGATGCAGAGCGGGATGAGCAGGCGGGCCAGACGGAGGGCGCGGGCGGGCTCGGGGATCTGGCGGGCGAGCGTGGGGAGGTCGGAGCGGAGGTTCATGCCCCGGAGCATGGCCGGGCCGCGTGAAGCGCGGATGAAGCGACGATGAAGTCGGGATGAAAACGCGCGCCCGGCCGGGGGCGGCGAGGGCGCGCTTGTTTTGGGGTGTGCTCAGGCCGGCCGATTTCAGCCGGCGGAAAGTCGGGCGCTTTGGCGGAGCGATATCACGGCGCGAGGGCGGCGGCGAAGGAGAGCGAAGGCCAGGGCGGTGGCGGAGGCGAACAGGCCGTAGGTGGCGGGCTCGGGCACGGCGGGTGAGTTTTTGGCGTCGGGCGCGTCGAGGTCGGCGGACTTGTATTGGGCGTCGGTCTCGAGGACGACGGCGCCGCTCACGGGCGTGACGATCTGGGTGGAGAGGGCGAGTTTTTGGGCGGCTTCGCGGGCGGTCGGGTCGCGGGTGGCGAGCAGGCGTTCGACCTCGTCGCGCGCCCAGAGGCGGGAGAGGTGGTCGGAGGCGCGTTTGCCGGCGGGGGCGACGTTCGACGCGGAGGTGACGGCGCGCGAGGCGAGGAGGCGGCCTTCGCGGAGCTCGCGGACGAGGCGCGCGAGGTCGGTTTCGAGGTCGGCGAGGCGGGGGAAGGTCGAGATCGGAGCGACGGCGGCGACTTTTTCGAGGAGGACGTTGGGCGCGGCGACAGCAGGCATGGCGATGATACGCACCGCGTCGCCGCGGCGAGAGAGGCGTTGTTCGAGGGTGGAGGTGTTTTGCCAGGAGAGAGGCTGGCCGCCGTGGATCCAGACGAGGGTGCCGCCGCCGCGGGCGGCGAGGGCGTCGAGCGCGGTGGCCAGCGCCTCGGTGTCGTCCTGGCCTCCGGCGAAGGGCCGGGCCTCGAGCCAGCGGGCCTGCGTGTCGGCGTCGAGTTGATCGAGGCTTTCGGCGACGCGGTCGCCGGAATGGTAGAGCCGGGAGAAGGGCGTGGCCTTCGCGTGGCGAAGCGCGTCGGCGAGCGCGGCGGCGGCGGGGGCGAGTTCGACGGAGCCGGAGACGAGGAGCGCGACCTCGCCGGCGGGCGGCGGCTGGCGGCGGAGGGTTTGCGTGACGACGCGGGAGGGATCGCGAAGCGCGGGGCTCCAGGCAAAGGTGGCGGCGGGCGGACGCGCGACCGCGACCGGGGATCGTCCTTGCGCGAGGTCGGCGGCGGAAAGCGTGCCGCGAAGGGCGGGGAGGGCGAGCGAGCCTTCGGCGTGGAGGGAGGAGAAGCCGGACGTGAGAGGCGCGTCGGCCTCGACCCGGAACTGGTGCGCGAGGGAATCGGCGAGCGAAAAATTTTGTCCGATGATGCGGGGGAGCGGGAGGTGGGCGCGCCCGGCCTCGACGAGGGCGAGCGGCAGCGTGACGCCGAGGCGGACCTTCATCTGCCCGCCGCGCGGCTCGATGGGGAAGCACTGCATGAGGACGCGGTCGGGCCCCTGCGCGGTGACGAGAACGGGGTCGCGGCGCTGCGCGACGGCGACGGAGCGGTAGGCCCCGACGACTTGGGCGGGGCGGCCCCAGGCGGCTTCGCGTTCCTGGCCGTTGACCCAGAGGGTAAGGCGCGAGACGGCGGCGCCGGGCGGGAGCTGGATCAAGGCCCGCGCCTCGCGTTGGTTGGAGAAGTGCTCGTTGCGGAAAACGAGCGTCCACTCGACGTATCCGAGGGCGGCCTCGCTTTCGAGGCGGGCGTCGAGACTCGATTCGGCGAGGCGGAGCGATGGAAAAATGCGGCCGACTTGTTGGGCGCCGAGCTCTTCATCGGGGAAGATCCATTCACGCTCGTCGTCGGCGCTGAGACGGAAAGGAAACGAAGATCGGCGGGGCGCCGGCACGCTGGTGAAGGGGCGACCGGTGACGCGGTAGTAGGCGAGGCGGAAGTCCTGCCGTTGCGCAGGCGTTCCGGGGGTTTTGACCCGGTCCGCCAGCGCGAGGCCACCCGTGAACAGGCCCGATCCAGGCAGACCGTAGCTGCCGAGGAGAAGCTGATCCTCGATGCCGAGCGGGACCAAGGCGCGCAGGCGCCGGAGAGCGGCGTGTTGCTCGGCGGCGCCGCCGTGCGCGAGTTGTCGCACCGCTTGGGTGGCGAGGATGGGCGGGGTTTCCAAGGCGGCCAAGGCGAGGAGCGCGGCACAGAAGCCCGGCCAAAAGGACGGCAAGCGAACGCCGCCGGCACGGGCGTGACGGCGGAGGGCGCGGCGCAGCATCAGGGCGGCGACGAGGGAGAGGACTGGCGAGAGCGGCAGCAGGCCGAGGCCGAAGAAGACGATGCCGATGACGGCTACCGGAGTGATGGGGACGAACAGGACCGCGTAGACCAACCCGATTGCAAAGGCCGCGGAATTGAGATGGAAGGCAAGGCTTGCCGAGGGGCGGCGGTGGGAGTCGCCAAGGACGAGAAGGCCCAACAGATGCGTCAAGGGCACCAACGCGATCAGGAGCGCGTGAGCGAGGCTGGGGATGGGGTCGATCAATTCCCGGGCCATGCGGGTCGCGAGTTCGGTGCCGAGGGCGCAAAGCGGCAGGATGACCCCGAACAGAATGATCGTCGCACAGTTGCCGATGGATATGTCCGGTGCCGCCGGGGTAGGCGCGCTTGGCGGGACCTGGGCGATTCGGGTGCCGGGTTGGACCTGGTCGGCGGCGGAAGCGGGATGCATGTCCGCAGCGTGCAGGGTGGGCATGAAGCCGG
>CBIHRE010000260.1:0-7097 GCA_966212385.1 uncultured Akkermansia sp.
GACGCAGCGAACGGCTGAACCGCCGGCGAACGCCTCACCCGTGCAGAGCTCATTGGGCTTTGTTATCGTCGATACCGGGGTTCTCCTCGCCGAAGAAGGGAATCGGGATCTTCAGCAGCGCCTCCCGGCCGGCGAAGCCGGCCTCCGCTGCGCCCAGGGCGATCGCGAATTAAAAAAAATTCGCCCGGGAAACCGTGTCTGTAAAACCAACGACCCCGCGCTCGACCGCGAACTCCGAGCCACCTTCGCCGGAGAAAAAATCCGGCACACCCGCCCGATCCGCGCCGAGGTCCACGGCCACGCCGGCACCCCGCTCACGCTCATCCTCGACGACGGCCTCGGCCACGTCGTCCGCGAGGCCTCGACCATTCCGCTCGCCGTAGCAGAAAAGCAGCCGCTCGACACCGCCAAGCTCCGCGACCAGCTCGGCCGCCTCGGCGGCACGCCCTTCCACCTGGGCGACCTCGATAACCGCCTCGAAGGCCAGCTCATGCTGCCCGTCAGCGAGCTCAACCGTCTCCGCCGCGACGCCGCCGCCAAGCTCGACGCCCTCCGCGCCGCGCCCAAGCGCTGGAGTCTCGTCGAGACGGTCGACACCGCCGCGAAAATCCCCGCGCCCGCCGAAACACCCGCGACGCCGCAGATCATCCCGCTCGTCCGCGATTTCGCCCAGCTCGAAGCGGCCCTGAACTCCGGCGTCTCTTTCGCCGACCTCTACTGCGAATTCGAGAACCCGAAGCACTACCGCGAGGCCGTCGCCAAGTTCCGCAACTGGCAATCCACCCGCCCTGCGCCTAGCTCCTCGCTCCCAGCTCCGTCCGTCTGGCTGCTCCCGCCCCGCGTCTTCAAGCCCACCGAGGACTGGATCCTGAAGCAGGTCCTCTCCGCCGAATCCGACGGCATCCTCGTCCGCAACCACGAGCACCTGCGTTTTTTCCCGAGCGCCGCTCCGTCGATGCGCCTCCGCGGCGACTTCTCGCTCAACGTCTCCAATCCGCTCACCGCGGAGTATTTCCTCTCCCGCTACAATCTCGAGCGCGTCACCGCCAGCTACGACCTCAACGTCGCCCAGCTCGAGGCGTTGCTGAAGGGCGCGCCCGCCGCGCGCTTCGATCTCACGATCCACCAGCACATGCCCATGTTTCACATGGAGCACTGCGTGTTCTGCGCCTTCCTCTCGAAGGGCAAGGACTACCACGACTGCGGCCGGCCTTGCGAAAAGCACCGCGTCGCCCTGCGCGACCGCGTCGGCGCGCTGCTCCCGCTCAAGGCCGACGCCGGCTGCCGCAACACCGTCTTCAACCCGCGCGCGCAGACCGGCGCCGAGTTCGTCGATCGCATGATCGCCCTCGGCGCGCGCCATTTCCGCGTCGAGTTCGTCGACGAGTCCGCCGACGAGGTAACGCGCACGTTGCGCGCCTACGAAAACCTCTTCGCCGGCCGCACGAGCGGCGCCGAGCTCTGGCGCGAGTTAAAACTCCTCAACCAGATGGGCGTCACCCGCGGCCAGCTCGAGACCACGCCGCAGGTGATTTTCAAGAAACGCTGAGGCGTCGGTCCGTCGCCGCATTCGAGGTGGCCGGGCGGGTCCCGCCGCCCGTGGCTTGCAGCGGGGCTCCAGGCGGCGGGCGCAGGGACGCGCCCGCCCACCTTCACACCATTCTCACAGCCGCTGCGCCGCGGGCAGGCCGTAATACTCCTTCACCCGCTTCGTCGCGGCATCGAGAGTGGCGGCGTCGAGCACGAGGCGTTGCAGGTTGCGCCCGGCCATGAACTCGAAGCGATGCACGCCGCCCGCCGAGGGCGTCTTCAGCGCCTCGGCCAGGTCCGCCAGCGTCGCCACCACGCGGCCGTTCACCTGGTCCACCACGAGCATCGTCGCGTCCTGGTAGCCGAGGTTGATCTCGTCGGGCAGCACGCCGGTGAGCGCGACGAGCGACTTCCGTTTGTCCTTCGGCTCGCCGTATTGGAAATACTGGAGACGGAAGGGCGCATACTTTCGCCAGTCCTCGCCCCAACCGCGCAGGAAAGGCTGCGAGAGCGGCTGAAACACGAGACCGCCGGCCATCAGATACTTCGGCGCTCCGTCGAAGACCTCGCGCGGCACGGTCTCGTCCGCGAAATCGGCCTTCGGCACCGTGTAGTCGAGCGTAAGCTCGCGCGCTCCGCGGCGCACCTTGAGCTTCACGGTCGCGCCGGCGAAGTGCCCGCGGTTGGAGATGTTCTCCAGCATAAGGTGGCCGTAGTCCGGATCGAGGTAGTCGCCTTCGCTGTCGATCGGCTGGCCGTCGATCTCGAGGAGGATGTCGCGGGGAAGCGGCGACTTGGCCGGATCGGATTCGCGTCCCGAGGCGTGCACGATCGCGCCGCGCGGCTCGCCCTCGAGGCCGAGCTCTTTCAACAAGTCGGGATTGCTACCGGGCTGCCAGGTGAAGTCGAAGTAGCCGAGGCCGGCGAATTTCCCCGCGCGCCAGGCGTCGAGCACGCCGCGGATGAAAGGCGCGGGCAGGGCGCCGCAGACGCGGCCGTTGGAGTAGGTCGTCAGGCCGACGAGCGCGCCGTCGCGGGCGATCACCTCGGTCCAGCCAAGCCCGGTCAGGTCCGAGCTCACCTCGAGCTGCACGTGAGGCGCGAAGCCGACCGCGCCCTCGCCCACGGTGAACTTGCCAAACTCCACGCGGCGGGTCTCGAGGTTGCCGTCGCGCCAGCGCAGGAGCTCGAACTCGGGGCCGGTGCCGACCTTCGGCGCGAAACGGGCGGGCGCGAGCCCTTCCCAAAAGGCCGGCGCGTCGGTCTCGATCAGGGCGACGTTGGACTGCGCGTCCCACCACTTGACGCGCGCGTCATACCAGCGTCCGCGGCCGCCTTTTTGCACGCGCACGAGCGTGTGCGTCGGCAGGTATTGCGCGGTGGTGAGGATCTCGCCCGGCGCGGCGGAGATGACGACGCCGTGCTTGCGAATGGCGCGCGTGGGCTCGTTCCAAGGCTGGAACGCGTCGTAGACCTTGTAGGTCACCTCGACGCTCACGAGCGAGCGGTCCCAGGCCGGGGCCGGAGGCGCGAGGAGCTGCGCGCGGACCGCGGGCGAGGCGGAGACGGCGAGGCCCAGGACGGCGACGATGGAGACGATGCGAAGAAAAAATCGGCGATGCATGGCAGGAGTTTCCCGGGGCTCAAAGACGTTGGTCGGAGACGATGCCGTAGTTGCGCAGGATCTCGGCGTGGGCGCGTTCCGCCGCGGCGCGGTCGATCGCCTCGATCGGGCCCTCCTCGGGCCCCTCGAATTCCAGCACGTGCCGTTCGCCTTTGTTTTCGGCGAGCGCGCGCTTCACGTCCTCGAGGCGCTCGATGCGAACGCCGTTGATGCGGTTGACCAGCGAGCGGCCGCGGATGGCGAGGTCGGCGTTGACCGCGTGGGGCAGGATGCCGGAGAGCACGACGGGCTCGGGGCGGGCGCTCGCCGGGTCCTCCGCCGGCCGGTGGTGAAGCTCGTAGGTGAGCTGCGCGAGCCCGTCCCAAAGGTAGTCGCGGCCCGGCTGGCCGAGCGTGTCGAGGTAGTTGGCGCTGAGCGGGGTGAACACGAGCCCCGCGTGGATGACGTAGCGCGGCGGCTCGTCGTATTGGCGTCCCGCGAGGCGGTCGCCCGCGTAGGCCTCCATCGAAAGCGCGAGGTCGATCGCCTTGCCCTCGCGCCAGACCTTGAGCGGAAGTTTTTCGCCCGCCTGCGGCTGCTGGAAGGCCACGCCGGCCGCCACGCGGTTGCCGCGGTAGGGGATCATCGCGTCGCTGCCGACCGGGAAGCCGTTCACCTCGAGAATCACGTCGTCGGGACGCAACACCTTCGCCGCCGGGCCCTCGGGCCGCAGCCAGTCGACGCGCGCGCCGCGGCCGTCGTCGGCCAGGCCGAGCAGGCGGCGGTAGGCGGGATTTTGCAGGTCTTCGAAACCCACGCCCGCCATCGGAAACCCGTCGTAGCGGCCGTCCTTCACGTCGACGAGGAAGTGCGCCACCACCTCGGGCGGGATGAAGAAGCCCGCGTTTTGCAGGCCGGGGATTCCCTGGAAGGCGACGCCCACGACCTTGTCTCCCTGAAACACCGGGCCGCCGCTGTTGCCGGGATTGATCGCCGCGTCGGTCTGCACCGCGAGCCAGGCGCGGTTGCCCGGGTGCGCGTAGGGCTGCACCTCGATGCGCGACACCACGCCGCGCGTGAACGACATCTGGTCGCCGCCCGCCGGGTAGCCGCAGGTCACGACCGTCGACTGCACCGCGGGCAACTCGCCAAATTCGAGCGCCTTCACGCCCTCGAGGTCCTTCGGGTCGACCGGCTCGAGCAGCGCGAGGTCGCAATCGTGCCCGGCGAAGACCACGCGCGCCGGCAGCAGGCGCGGGTCCTGGTAGCGGCGGATGAGAATCTGCTTCGCCCACGCGATGACATGCGCGTTGGTCAAAATTTTCCCGCCCTCGATCACGAAGCCCGTGCCCGAGGAGCGCCGGATCGGCTGCCAGCGCCAAGGCGCGTCAAACACCGGCACCTGCGACGACACCAGGATCTGCACCACCGCCCGCTCCGGCGCCGCGGCCGCCACCGCCGGCGGGGGATTCTCCAGCAAGGTGCCCTCGGCCCTCGCGAGCCCGCCCGCGCCCGTGCCGATGCCGACGCAAATCGCCAGCAGCAAGATCCAGCCCACGCGCCCCGCCAACGGCCGCCTCGGGGTTTGTCCGTTCATCGTTTGAAAACGCATCGCCCCAGCGCATGCAGCCCCGCGCCCGTCGCAATTCCACAACAGACAATTTTCCAAGCGAGGCCGGGAACTTTTTGCCCGGCCAAGTCGGCCTTGCCGCCCCGGCGCATCCGCCGCTAGTTAGCGCCGCCCTCCATGTCCGTCCCGCCCGCCCCCGCCGCCACCTCGTCCGCCGCCGGCCCGCTGCTCTGCATCGACATCGGCAACACGCACACGCACCTCGCCATCCACGCGAAGGGCGTCCTCACGGGCCAGCGCGACATCTCCACCGCCCTGATCGACGACCCCGCGCAAGGCCTGCCCGCCGTCCTCGCCTCCTTGGCCACGTCCTCTGCTGACGCTGGCTCCCCGCTCCTTGCGCCCCGCTCCTCGCTCCAGCTCGCCTTCTGCTCCGTCGTCCCCGCCGCCACGCCCAAGCTCCTCGCCGTGGCCGCCGCGGCCGGCCTGCCCGCCTGGCAACTCACCCACGAGGTCCGCCTCGGCGTGCCCATCAGTTACCCGAAGCCCACCGAGATAGGCCAGGACCGCCTTGCCAACGCCGCCGGCGCGCACGCGCTCGCGCCCGGCCGCCCCGCCATCGTCATCGATCTCGGCACGGCCGTCACCTTCGACCTCGTCACGCCCGAGGGCGGATACGAGGGCGGCATCATCACGCCCGGCCCCGCCATGGTGACACGTTACCTGCACGAACGCACCGCCCAGCTCCCGCTCGTCACCGACTTGCAAACGCCCGTCACGAGCGTGATCGGCAAATCCACCGCAGAGGCCATCCGCATCGGCGCGACGATCGGCTACGTGGGTCTTATCCAGACCCTGCTCGACGCCGTCCTCGCCGAATACGCCGCCCGCCGGCTGCCCTCGGCCGAGATTTTCCTCTCCGGCGGCGCCGCGCAGGTCGTCGAGGGCCGCCTCCGCCTGCCCGCCCGCGTCGTCCCCGACCTCACCTTGCTCGGCCTCGCCGCCGCGCACGCGCTTAACCACTGACGCCGGCGACGGCGACCTGCTTCGCCAGAACTCGTCGCGCGCTCCCGCTCCCTCGCCCGGAGCGCTCACCGACGTTATGATCTCGGGTTAATTTCGGGCGCGCCCGGCCCGCATTCTCAACGATGCGCGCGGTCGGTCGCTTGAAATCCGACGCCGGTCCACGTCCATGGATGGCCACCCCTTCCATCCCCCCGGGCGCCCCCGACCCGGCGGAAAACCTGTCCCGCCCCACCCTGCTGCAATCGCCGACGATCCGCGTTCGCGCGGGCCGCCGCTTTGCTTTCTCCCCATGCCCCTCTATCCCCGCTTCGCCCGGGCGCTTTTCGCCGCCCTTTCGCTCGTTTCCGGTCTGCGCGCCGAACAATCCACGGTCTTCAACGACACCTTCGGCTCCGGCTCGACGATCAACAACAGCACGCCGACGCCGGCCACTCCCTCGCTTCGGGCCACCGCCTACCAACAGATCTCGGCCAAGCCCTTTCAAACCGTGGCGGTCGCCGAAGGCCAGTTGCGCTTCGGTCTGCCCGCGACGACCTCGGCCGTGAACATGATCGAGGCCTTGTTCACCAAATACCCGATCACGCTGGTCAACACCGGTGATTCCGTCGAGGTGACCGCCGTCTTCACGGCCAACGCCGCCATGCTCGATTTCAGCACCAGCGGCCTGTTCATCGGCCTCTACAACGCCGGCCAGGTCCAGCCCAAACCGGGCGGTTTGGCCAACTCCACCGCCGGCAGCATCGGCAACGCCCAAAACTGGACCGGCTATGTCAGCCGCATCATGTCCAGCGGCGCCGGCCACATCATCGTCACCCGACCCGCCCAAGGTGATACGGCCAGCAACAACCAAGACGTGGTCTATAGCTACGCGTCCGGCGTCCAGATCGGCTCCTCGACCACCTCCACGCTTTCCGCCCTCGTCGCCGGCACGACGTATAACGTCGTTCTCACCATCACCAAGACCGGCGCCTCCACGCTCGATATCACCTCCCAATTGTTCGACGCGACCACGCCGACCCCCACTTTGCTCGTGGCCAAGACGGTCTCCAGCACGAGCATCCCGACCGGCACCTTCGACGCCCTCTCCTTCGGCTTCCGCGCCACCGGCACCAACGGCCCCCCGAGCACCACCCACATTGAGACGGTGGACATGCGCAACATCAAGGTCACCACCACCGCCGCCACCACCATCGTCCCAGTCATCAGCGTCGACCCCTTCAGCCAGACCAAAGCCGTCGGCGAAAGCGTCAGCCTCTCCGTCGTCGCCAGCGGCGGCGGCGCCACCCTGAGCTACCAATGGTATAAAGGCACCGACCCGATCTCCGGCGCCACCGCCGCCACCTACGAGATTCCCAACGTCACCCTCGG
>CBIHRE010000261.1:0-7078 GCA_966212385.1 uncultured Akkermansia sp.
AGGGCGCGTCGGTCCTCGGCCTTGGAGAGATTGAGGTCGAAGAAGGGGCGGTCGGGGAGCTTTTGCGATCCGCCGCGGCCGAGACCGGAAGAGGCGTTGGTGATGAAGACGAAGGAGATGATGACGACGACCAGCAGGGCGAGGAAGAGCCACTTGAAGTGGTGCTGGAAGGTGCGTTGGATCCAGGAAATCATGGGGGAAAGGGGAGGAACCTGAGGGAGGGAAAGAGGAGCAGGCAACCGCGAATCGCGGGCGATCCCGTCAAACAAGCGCCGGAGGGGAATCAAGCCCGGCCTGCAGGTAGGCGGAGAGGAGGCAGGCGGGCGGCGAGCAGGCCGGCCCGACGCGCCTCAAGGTTTGCGGGCCGGCATGGGATAGGCGTCGATCAGCTCGTCGAGGTGGCGTTGGAAAAAGGCGCCGCCTTGGAAGCCGTTGAGCTGTTCGTCGTAGGCGAGGACGATGGGGTCGAAATCGGTGAGGGTAGGGCCGGTGGGGTCGCCGCCGTGGTCGTCGTCCATGCGCTTGAAGTCGGCGAGGGTGGTGCGGTTGAGCGGGCGGGCGGGCTGGAAGCGCAGATCGTTTTCCTGGTCGCCTTTTTCGGCGGGCACGGGGGTGAGGAGGCGCATCTGGACGAGGCGGTTGAGGCACTCGTTCAGGATCTGGGTGGGGACGCCGAGCTCGGCGCCGAGTTCGCTGGCCTTGGAGGGCGGGCGGCAGTCGCGGAAGCGGCGCCCGATGCGGAGGAGCACGGTGAGCGAAAGGCGCTCGCGCATCGACTCGGCCAAGGTGTTCCATGCGGCCTGGCTGTTGCGGAAGTGGACGTTCTGGATCGCGTAGCTGACCTGGCCGCCGAGGAGGAGGAAGAACCAGAAGATGTAGAGGCCGAACATGAGGATCGGCAGGATGCCGAGGGAGCCGAAGAGGCTGCGCTGCTGGACGACCTTGGAGAGGTAGAGAAAGGCGAGGTAGTTGTTGAGCACCACCAGCAGGCCCACGAGCACGGCGCCGGCGAAGGCGCTGCGCCAGAGGACGCGGGTGTTGGGGATGAATTTGTAGAAGATCGCCAGCACCAGCATGAGCAGGACGATCGAGAGCGAGGGCAGCAGCAGGCGAAGGAAGGAGACGACGGAAGGACCGAGGCCGAAGGGGAGGCTGCGTTCGACCAGGTTGAAGTAGGCGCCGGCGGAGAGCGTGGTGACGACGGCGAAGAAAAGCACCGCGCCGAGGGTGAGCACCGTCCAGTAGAAGACGATGCGCATGAGCCAGGATCGGCCTTGGCGGACGCCCCAGATCTCGTTGAAGGCGTTTTCGACCGAGGTGAAGAGCTGGAGGACGATGAAGATCAGCGTGACCACGCCGACGATGCCGGCCGTGCTGCTGCGCGAACCGGCGATGAAGCCGTCGATCAAGCCGACCAACTCGGGATTGGCTTCGGCCGCCTCGGGTGCGGCGGAGGGAGCCTCGTCCGAAGGCGGGATGTTGAGCTGGGCGGCGGAGACGAGATCGGATTTCGGCGCCGGAGGCGGTGTGGCGGAGGTGGATGGCTCGGCGCCCGGCTCGCCATGGTGCGCGGGCTTGGCGGCTTTTTTCTCCGCCTCGAGCCGTTCGTATTGGGTGATCTGAGGGGCGACGAATTTGACCAGGCGGTTGAGGGTGTTGACCGCGAGGTCGGGGTCTTGCCGGTCGAGGACAAAGCCGGCCACGAGCACGGCGATGGCCATAAGGGGACCGAGGCCGAGCAGGGTGGAAAAGCTCAGGGCGGCCGCACGGCTGGGTGTCTTGGTTTCGACGACGCCGGTGAGCGTGATCGAGATGACCCGGAGGAAGGCGTAGAATTTGCCGCGGAGGCCGCGTCCTTCGAGGTATTCGTTGCGCCAGATGTCGCGGGTGTAGATGCGGACCGCGTTTTGCCAGAGCTGGTGGCCGGAAGAGGGCATGGCGCGCGGGGCGGCGATGCGACCGGGATCAGGACGTGAAGAGGTGGTGGGCGATGCCGCAGGCGCCGACAAAACCGAACACGGCGGCTAGGATCACGCCGGGGAGATTCACCAGAAGCGTGCAGAAGAAGAGGCCGAGGGCGGCGGCGGCGGAGAAGATCAGAGGAAGCGTGTTCCCTTGGAGATAAAAGATGGCGGCGGTGAAACCGAAGCCGAGCATCGCGGCGAAGCGGACCGCAGGGTAGGCGCCGACGGCGCCGAGCGCGAGACAGGCTCCGAGGGCGAGGTTGAGCAGGCCGAAGAGGCAGAGGGGATTCTGGAGGATGCCTGCGAGCTTGAGTCCGAGGACGACGTCGATGTCGGGCAGGATGTAGGCGAGGGCGGTGACGAAAAGGATGCCCATCGCGGCGTAGAGGCCGATGGCGGCGGCGCGACCTTCGGCGATCGCGGGGTCGGCCTTGTCCTTCGTGTCGTCGGTGCGGCCCTCGGCGGCGAGGAGCATGTCGTTGACCGTGATAGGCCGGTCGTTGTTGGAGACGGTGTTGAGCGTCTTCACCTGCGCTTCGGTCTTCGGTTTTACGCGCAGGGATTTTTTGGCCGGATAAAGGACCTCCATGAGGCCGGGGTTGGCGTTGATCGGCGCCCAGTTCTCGGCGGCGGCGTCGTAGTAGTAGGTCTCGGGGTCGACCTGGCCGGTTTCGTCAAGGGAGCTGAGCTGCTCCAAGGTGAATGGACCGCGGGCGTCGGTCTCGGTGGCCTTGCGGATGTAGAATTCCTGCGTGGTGGACATCGGGGAGTGGGCGGCCGGGAAAATAGAAAGGGGGCGCGATGAATGTCCACCGGCGAATGGATAGCGGTTCTGCCACGCCGATTTTCACCAAAATAAAAGCCCGGAGCCAAGAGGGCTCCGGGCGGAAAATGGGCCGGCCGACCGGACCGGGCCTGTGATGGAAGAAGAGACGTTGTCCGCCGGCTTATGTCCGACGGCGGCGCGAGGCGGCGAAACCGAGGCCGGCCAGACCTGCCAGAGCGGCTGCGGAGGAAGGTTCGGGAACCGCGCCGCTGCTGGTGCTTTGCCCGGTGACATTGAAGGTGGCGTCTTCTTGGAATTGGCCGTTCTGGTAGAAGGCGACGTTGATGGCGGGCGCGCCGCCGCTCACGACGCCGTAGAGGTTGTAGGTCGCTCCGATGGAGGTTCCGAACTGCACCTGGTTCAGGTCGTTGTCCAAGCTCTGGATGCCGACGCCGCTCGTGGCGTTGAAGGTGATGTCGGCGAGGGTGCGAACGACCCCGCCGATGGGCTGGACCACACCGCCGATGATGGCGTGGTCGATATAGACCTGAGCGTTGCTGTCGTCGTAGAAGGAGAAGCTCAGATCCGACAAGTCGGCGGATGCAACGGGGCTGTTTAGCGCGAGGGAGGTCGACCACGTGACCTCGACGCGGGCGATTTGAAAGGAGCCGATGTCATTCCCAGTGAACTGGGTGGTGTAGGTCGTGGGCGGGACGCCTGCGTGGGCCGCGCCGGCGATGGAGAGGGAGGCAGTGAACGCCGCGAGTGATCTGAGGGTGGAGCGTGTGGTCATGGTGTCGAAAACGCAGAGACTGCGTGGGTGGATTCGACGCCTAAACGGCACGTCGGCACTTGGCTTGAGCCAGATCGCTCAAAATAGTGGCAATACCCCAGGCCTTGGGGGCCTGGGAACGCCGGGGGACGCTCTCTCCGCGGCGAGGCTTCTTTACATCCGGTTGAGCGTGCGGAGGCCGAGGAGTTGCAGGCCGGTCTCGAGCACGAGCAGCGTGCGGGCGCAGAGGCGGACGCGGCGGGCGCGGACGGCGGCGTCCTCGACCGCGACTTTGTCGGCGGTGAAGAATCCGCTGAAAGCACCGGCTAGTTCGTAGAGATAGAGACCGAGCACGTGCGGGCGCAGCGTGGAGACGGCGGCGGCTTGGGCGTCGGCGAATTGCACGAGCTTGCGGGCGAGGGCGAGTTCGGCGGCGGTCTCGAGCGGCGCGGCGCCGGCCTCGCCGGCGGCGTCGCCGGGGCGGAGGTCGAGCTTGCGGAAAATCGAGTGGATGCGAACGACGGCGTAGAGGAGGTAGGCGGCGGTGTTGCCTTCGAGGGAGATCATCTTGTCCCACGAGAAGGTGTAGTCGCTGGAGCGGTTCTGGCTGAGATCGGCGTATTGCACGGAGCCGATCCCGACGACTTCGGCGATCAATGCGCGCTCGGCTTCGGGGATGTCGGTGGACTTTTCGTCGACGAGGCGGCGTGCGCGTTCGACGGCCTCGTTGAGGAGGTCCTTCAATTTGATGTTTTCGCCGCTGCGGGTCTTGAGCGGGCGGCCGTCCTCGCCGAGCACGGTGCCGAAGCCGAGGTGCTCGAGGCGCATAAGGGGGCGGTTCGTCTTGGTGAACCACTTTTGCGCGGTGAGGAAGAGTTGCTCGAAGTGGTCGCCCTGGCGCTTGTCGACGACGTAGAGCGAGGCGTCGGCCTTGAAGTGCTCGGACCGATACAGGATCGTGGCGAGGTCGGTGGAGGCGTAGTTCGCGGCGCCGTCGGCCTTGCGGACGATGAATGGATTCGGCCGCTCGGCGTCGCGGGAGAAACGAGGGTTTTCGTCGTGGAAAACGACGAGCGCGCCCTGGCTCTCCTCCGCGACGCCGCAGGCTTGGAGCTCCTCGTAGACGCGGGAGACCTTGTCGTTGTAAAAACTCTCTCCGAGCGTGTGGTCGAAGCGGATGCCGAGCAGATCGTAGATGCGCTGGAAGGCGTCGACGGAGACCTCGGTGATGCGGCGCCAGATGGCGGTGTTTTCGGCGTCGCCGGTCTGGAGTTTCACGAGTTCGGCGCGCGAGGCGTCGAGCACTGCGGGATCGGCGTCGGCGGCGCTGTTGCCGACCTTGTAGAGACGCTCGAACTCCTCCAGCGGGGTGGCGGCGAGCGCGGCCTCGAGGGCGGAGCGGTCGGTGGCAAGGGCCTGCTTGTAGGCCCAGATGATTTTGCCGAAGGAGGTGCCCCAATCACCGATATGGTTGTCGCGGATGACGCGCGCGCCGCCGAAGGCCGCGATGCGGGCGACGGCTTCGCCGATGACGGCGGAGCGCAGGTGGCCGACGTGCATCTGCTTGGCGGTGTTGGGCGAGGAATAATCGACGACCCAAGTCTGGCCGGAGACGGGGCTGCCGGCGGCCGCGGCGGAGCGAAGGGCCTCGGGTGTGGCGTGCGCGGCGAGCCAGGCTTCGAGCGCGGCGGGCTTGAGGGTGAAATTGATAAAGCCCGGGCCGGCGATGGCGACGTCGGCGAGGGCGGCGATCTCGGACGGAAGGGCGGCCACGAGCGCCTGCGCGGCGGCGCGGGGATTTTGCTTAGTCTGCTTCGCGAATGCCAAGACGCCATTGGCCTGATAGTCGCCGTGCTGGGCCGCGGCCACGCGCACGTCGGGCGCGAAGAGGGTCGGGTCAAACCCGGCGGTGGCGGCGGCTTGCCGAAGACCGGCATCCAAGGCGGCGGCGAGATGGAAACGTGCGGACATCCCGCCAATCAACCCCGCGCGCGACCGGTCGCGCAAGCCCTTGTTATCGGCTCGACTTTTGCTCGATTTATGCTCGGCTTGGCCGCTTCCGGCCACCCGGCCCCGCCCAATTTTTTACAAACACATGTCCAAACGTAATATTCCTCAACGCCGCTTCATCAAGCCCTCCTTCAATTCGTTGATCGAGAAAAAGCGTGACGGCCAAGAGTTTACGCAGGAAGAAATCCGGTTCATCATCGATAGCACGCTGGACGGCGACATGCCGCAGCACCAGCTCGCCGCCTTGTTGATGGCCATCTACTTCCAACAAATGTCGGCCCAAGAGACCGCCATTCTGACGGAGGAAATGATGCTTTCCGGCGAGGTGATCGATCTTTCGCACATCGCGAAGCCGAAGATCGACAAATACTCCACTGGCGGCGTGGGCGACAAGGCCGCCCTCGTCCTCGTTCCGCTCGCCATGGCGAGCGGCGTGGTGGTCCCCATGATGTGCGGTCCCGAGCACGACTACGTCATCAGCATCCTCGACAAGCTCTCCTCGATCCCGGGCTTCAAGACCCACCTCACGATCGAGCATTTCTCCAACCAGCTCGCCAAGATCAACGGCGCGATCTGCTCGCAGACCGAGGATCTCGCCCCGGCCGACGCCAAGTTCCTCGAGGTGCGCAAGGAGACCGGCACCATCCCCAGCCTCCCGCTCATCACCGGCAGCGTGCTCTCCAAGAAGCTCGCCGAGGGCAGCGAAGGCCTCGTGATCGACGTGAAGTGGGGCAACGGCTCCTTCATCAAGGACCTCGAGCAAGCCAAGCAGCTCGCCCGCGCGATGACCCGCGTCGGCCGCTCCATGAAGCGCCGCTGCGTCGCGCTCGTGACCGACATGAACCAGCCGCTCGGCGACAGCGTCGGCACCGGTCTCGAGATCAAGGAAGCCATCACGCTCCTCAAGGGCGGCGGTCCCGAGGACATGAAGGAGCTCGTGCTCAAGCTCGGCATGGAGATCGTCCGCCTCGCCGGCGTCGCGGGCTCCACGCTCTCCGCCAAGCAGACCGTCGAGCGTCACCTCACCGACGGCACGGCCCTTGAGAAACTCAAGGAGCTTGTGAAGGCCCAGGGCGGCGATCCTTCCTTCATCGACGATCCCGAAAAATTCCCGAAGGCGAAATACATCCGCAAGCTGCCCGCCCCCAAGCGCGGCTACGTCCACACCATCGACGCCTCCAAGATCGCGCTCGGCGTGCATCTGCTCGGCGGCGGCAAGGGCAAGAACGGCGAGAAGATCGATTTCGCGGTCGGTGTTTCCGAGATCAAGAAGGTCGGCACCCAGGTGAAGCAGGGCGAGCCGCTCATGATGATCCACTACAACGACGAGGCGAAGCTCGAGCAGGCGCTCAACTACTTCAAGGACGCCTACCGTCTCGCCCCCAAGCGCCCGACGCCCCCGCCCCTCGTGGTGGAGCGCGTCGCCTGAGCGCCCCGGTCCTCAGATCATTTAAAACAAAAGCCCCGTCCGCTACGACGGGGCTTTTTTGGTGTGCTTGGCCCTCGGAATCTTAACGCAGAGCAGCGGTGTTAACGAGCAAGGGTGAAGTTGGGGTCGGCGATTAG
>CBIHRE010000262.1:0-7050 GCA_966212385.1 uncultured Akkermansia sp.
CAAAGCCCCCGCCCTTCACAAAGGACGCGACCGACGAGAAGAAGAGCACGAAGTCCAGCGGCTCCGCGCCGAACACCTCGGCCAAACGCGCACTGGCGTCGATCTTGGCCGCGAGGATCGAGCGGAAGCGCACTTCGTCCATGTCCGCCAGCGCCTGATCGAAAACATCGACCGCCGAATGCACGACGCCGTGGATGACCGGATGGCTCGCCTTGATGCGCCGGTATGCCTCGCGCATCGCCACCGCGTCGGTGGCGTCGGCTTGCACGTAGATCGGCGCGGGGCCGAGCGCCGCGATCGCGGAAATCCGGCGCCGGATCGCCCCGTCCTCCGGCCGCCGCCCGATCCAGACGATGCGGGCTCGATGGCGCTCGATCATCCAGCGCGTCCACCACTCCCCCAGCCCGCCCGCGCCACCGATGACCACGTAAACGCCGCCGTCCCGGTAACGCTCGCGCCCCTCGGCCTGCATGCGCACGGGGAGCAGCTTTTGCTCGAACCACCGCCCCTCGCGATAAGCGAGCAGGTCCCCATTCCCGTTGAAGGGAGTCGAGAAAATCGCCGCTCCGGAGAGGTCGCCGTCGCGCGGCAGATCGAGGAGGCGGATCCGCCAGCGCGGATACTCCTTCGCCAGCACCCCGACGAATCCCTGCACCGCCGCCTGCGCCGCGTTGCTGCGGTCGGTCGGCGCAAGCTCCTGCCCCTCGACAGTGAGGAAGGTGCAGGCCAGCTCCCGCTCGGCGTAGCCGCAGGCAAGCAAGGCCTTCAACAAACGAAATACGCCGAGAACTTCGCGCGCCGGCTCGGCATCCTCAGCCACCGACGACGCGATCCAGACCAGGTGCTCGAAAAGGCCCGTGCGGTTCAACTCGTCGCTGATCTCGCGAACATCCGCCCCGGCGAAAAGCGTGAGCCACCGCGCCTCGGGGAAGGCCGTGGCAACAGTCTTCGCCAACGCATGCTCCGCGGAGGCGCCGACCACGACAACACGCGCGCCGCTGGCGCCGCAGCTTTCGCGCGCGGCCACCGGACGCCACACCGGGCAAAGGCTCCGCATCTCCGCCCGCTCCGCTTCCGACTCGGCGCCCGCGCTCACCGCGAGCAGGCACTTGGGCGGTTGCGCCGCAACCGACGCCGCTTCACCGGCCTCATACCAATGCCGCACCTGCGCAAAAGGATAAGTCGGCAAATCCGAGAGCCTCCGGGGTTGGTCGGCCGGCCCGTAAAGACGCGTCCAATCCACCGCCATCCCCCTCACCCAGCCTTCGGCGAGATAGCTTAAGTCGTCGGGCGAGGTTCGTCCGTTCGCGCCCGCCGCCATGATGCCAGGTTTCGCTTGGCCAAGCCAGAAGCCGGCGGCCGACGCCGTCGCGTCCTGCGCGCGCTCCAGCGCGGCGATGAGCGCGGAAACCGAATCCACCACGACCGCCAGACGGTGCTCAAAGGACTCGCGCCCGATCTGAAAACTGTAGGCGAAGTCCCGCAGCGATATCGTCGGCCGGGCGCGCAAAAAAGCCGCGACGCGTTTCGCGTAGTCCGACAGGACCGGCCGCTGCTTCGCGGACAGCACGAAGAGCACCGGCGCCTTTTTCGACGGAGCATCGGCCGCCGCCCCCGAGGCCGCCGGCTCGCAACCTTCGAGGATCAAATGGGCGTTGGTTCCGCCGATGCCGAAGGAACTCACCCCCGCCCGGCGTTGCGGGAGCGGAGCGGCCCAGGTCTCGGTCCGCTGGTTAATGTAAAACGGGCTGCCCGCCAGGTCGATCTGCGGATTGGGCCGCTCGAAATGCAGGGTCGGCGGGATGCGCCCTTCACGAACGCAGAGGGCGGCTTTGATCAGGCTGGCCACGCCGGCGGCCGTGTTGAGGTGGCCGACGTTTCCTTTGACCGATCCCAGCGCGCAATACCCGCGCGCCGCGCTGTGCCGCCGATAGGCGTCGGTGAGGGCGGAAAACTCCAAGGGGTCGCCCATCTTGGTGCCCGTGCCGTGCGCCTCCACGAAGCCGATCGAAGCGGCGTCCACGCCCGCCTTTGCGAGCGCCTTGGCGATGACGGACTTTTGCCCGGCGTAGCCCGGCGCGGTAAAATCGATCTTGTTGTTCCCGTCGTTGTTGATCGCCGAGCCCTTGATGACGGCGTGGACCGGATCGCCGTCCTTCAACGCCGAGGAAAGCTTCTTCAACAACACAATGCCGACGCCTTCGCCGAACAAGGTCCCCGCCGCCCGGTGGTCGAAGGGCCGGCAATGCCCGTCCGGCGAGTAGATCAGGCTCTCCTGATAGCGGTATCCGCTCTTCGCGGGAAAGGACAGGGCAACGCCACCCGCCAGGGCCATCGCGACGTCGCCCGCGCGGATCGCCTCGCAAGCGAGATGGACCGCTACGAGCGAGCTCGAACAGGCGGTCTGCACCGAAAGCGCCGGCCCGGTCAGCCCGAGCTTATACGCGATGCGCGTCGCGAGGTAGTCCTTGTCGTTGGCCGTGACGGTGAGAAATTGCTCCGCCGAACTACCCTCGGCGAAAGGCCGGCCTAGGTTCGCCTTCACCCAATAGGTGTCGATGAACTCCGCCAGATACACGCCCGTGTCCGCCGCCCGCGACGGCGGGCATCCAGCGTCCTCGAAAGCCCGATACGCCTCCTCCAGCACGACGCGCTGCTGCGGGTCCATCAGCTCGGCTTCCTTCGGCGAGATTCCGAAGAACAGGGAGTCGAACTTGTCGGTGTGCTCCAGCGCCGGCTTCGCGCGGACGTAGTTCGGGTCCCGCAACTGCGCCTCGGGCACGCCCGCCGCGCGCAGCTCCTCCGGCGTGAAAAACGAAATCGTTTCCCTGCCCGCCAGCAGGTTCTCCCAGAATTCCGTGATCGTCCGCGCGCCGGGAAAGCGCCCGCTCATGCCGATGATCGCGACATCCTCCTCGCGGATCACCCGCTTCGGCTCCACCGCCGCAGCAGCCGCAGCCAGAGCGGCCTCGACCGTCTTCTCCTTCGTTTGCGCCGTCGCTTTTGCCTCTGCCGGCGCCGCCGGAACCGCGCACGCGCTCAACACGAGGCCGGTCAAGGTCTTCGCCGAGGAAAGGATCGCAACTCCGTCCCGGGCAGGATCCAGCGGCGCACCGGCCGCCTCCCCCGCGGCGGCGCCGAGCCACGAGCGCCGCATCAATCCGAGCACCACCTCGACGCAGGCCAGGACGCCCGCCAGCGCCAACACGCTCCTCGCCGGGCTTCCATCCTCGACGCACAGTGTCCGCGCGACGCGCTGCTCGCGCCCCTCCAACGCCGCGGCCAGCAAAGCTCGGACTTTTCCGGGATCATGGGCGCGCTCCTCGCTCGTGCTGAAAGCCGACAAGGCCAGCCCGCGCTCGCCGCCCTCGACCGCGCCCAGATTCGAACATGGCGTAAGCAGCAAGGCCGCGAGCCCCGTCAGCACCGGCTCCGCCCCGTCCGCGGCGGCTCGACCGCAGAGACCGAGCACGCAGGCGGCCTCGGCGTGCCCGAGCAGAAAATCCCGGCTCGCCAGATGGATCGCCCGCAAGGGGTCCTCCACCCGGCAGTCGTGCAGGCGCAGCGCGGCGATAAATGGCGCCCGTCGCTTGATATCCTCCAGCAGCGGCAGAAGAACCTCCCGCTCCACGCTGCCGCCATCGTAAGCGACCAGCAGGTGCAGTCGTCCGCTCGAACGCCGCCCGCCCCCCGCGCATCCCAGCACCAGTAACAGAATCTGTGCCTGCGCCTCGGACAGCCCGACGGTGTCGACACCGTGAGCCGCCGCGCCGTCCGCCAAGGTCCGGCGATCCCGCTCCGTGAGCCGCACGGGCTCGTCAAAAGCCGCGCTTTCGCCGCGGGTCAGCGCGTCATAATACGCGCGGATGTTCGCAAGGCGACCGACCTTGCAATCCATCCCCGCGACTAGGACCTCGCCCGACATGCGTGCTCAGACTTTTTCCCGGCACGCCTTTTCATACACGGCGCAGAAATCGCCGTAGGTCCGCACCTCCATCAGAGAGACGCCTTGCGAAAACGGGTCCACATCCAGCTCCATCTCCAGCACCGCGACCAGTTCGGCCACGTCCAACGAGGTAAAACCCAGGTGCTTCACGAGCTCCGACGCGTCCTCGATCCGGCCCTGTCGGCCGTTGTTGTCCATGATGTCCTGAATCGCTTGTCGGATGGCTTCTCGTATATTCATTCAGATAAATGGTAAGGGCTTGTGCGTTTTCACAATCAAAGTGCGGAAGCCGGAGTCAAAGGGTAAAAAGCCCGTTTCGCGGCGTCGGTCACGGCGCTCTTTTTTGCCTGCGCGACCGCGAGCAGATCGAGGTTCGAACGACGGAACAATTGATACTCCGTCTCCACGGTCAGGCGCTCCCCGGCCGGGCCTGTTTCCTCGACTAGGCGCGCCTTAACGCCGATGTCGATGACATCGCCCGCATAGGCGTTGTTGAAGTAGTAGATCTGGCGCTCGCGCAGCTCATAGCCGGCCAGCTCAGGCTGCCCGAGCCGGAGCTCGAGCTGATCGGTCAGGAACTGGTGCTCGGCGTAGTCCATGACTTGGCAAAAGCGGGCGAAGATCATCGCGTGCCCGAGCGCCACGTCCCGCCCCGGCACGACGGCGTAGGCGATGCTTTCGCGAGCGCTCAGAGGAAAATCCCGCCCGACGCTCAAGGTTCGGTCGCGGCCCACCTCCTTGGCGCCTTGGATCGCCGCCGGCTTCTCGCTCACGGAGGCCAAAGGCGCGAGGCCGGAGGGTTCCGGCACCGCGAGCTGGCGCGCCACCGAGGCGTCCTCGCTCACGTCCACGATGAAGAGGTTGTTGCCATGCATCGTCGGCCAGACGCCCGACGTGAAATCCTCCGCCACCGGCTCGCCTTCGCCGCCCGGTTTTATGACATAGGACGAGTCGAGGTAACACTTGCCAAAGCGCTTCACCTCCACGCCGAGCCGAGCCGGGCGCCACGCGCCGAAACGGGACAAGGGGCACGCCTCCGGAACCTTCAGGTGGGTATGAAAATAGGCGGGATAGAGCCGACGCCCGTGCAGGTCCTGGATCTCCTCCACGGTGCGGCCGAGCCCGCGCACCAGCGCCTTCGAGTGCATGCTGCCAAAGAGGCACATCAGCCCGAATTCGTTCAAAGCCCCCAGATCTTGGTGGCTGTAGGTCAGCTCGGTCGTCTCGGAGTAGATCATCAGCAGGTGAGTCCGCCGTCCGCGGTGACGGTTTGGCCGGTGATAAACGAGGCCTCGTCTCCCAGCAGGAACAACACCAGCCCGGCGACCTCCGACACCTGGCCGAGGCGCCCCAGCGGCGTCCGCCGGAGGATCTGCGCGCGCTGCGCCTCGGGAATCTCGGCCGTCATGTCGGTCTCGAGGAAACCCGGCGCGACGCTGTTCACCCGGATCGACTTCGAGCCCAGCTCGCGCGCCGCGGCCCGGGTCATGCCGTCCAGCGCCGCCTTCGTCGCGGCGTAGACCGCCGAGCCCTTGAAGCCCCGCTGCCCGATGATCGAGCTGATCGTCACGATGCTCCCCTGCTTCTGCGTCATCATCACGCGGCTGACATCGCGGGTCAGGCGCAGCGCGGACTTCAGGTTGATGTCGAGCAGGCGGTCGATGTCCTCGTCGGAGGTCATCGAGATCAACTGGTCGACGTTGATGCCGGCGTTGTTCACCAGGCCGTGGATGCCGCCGAACTTCTTGTAGACCTGCTTCACGAAGGCCTTCACGCGCTCGCCGTCGCTCGCGTCGATCTGCTCCCAGTAAAGCTGCTCCGGCCGGCTCGCCAGCATGCCCTCGATGAACTCGCCGCGCGAGCGACTGAAGGTCGCGACGCGATATTCCCGTTCGAGCAGCGCCTCGATGATCCCGCGGCCCAGGCCGCGGCTGCCGCCGCTCACGATGACAGCTCGGTTCTTCATGAAACTGAAACGCTCTCCGCCAGACGGTATTTCTTCAGCCGGCTGCCCGTGAAGGGCTTGTCGCTCAGACGCACCACCGTGGGGATCTTATATCGCGCCAACCGGTCCTGGCAAAAAACCCGCAGCCGGCGACGAAACTCGCGCACATCCTCCGGCTCCTGGAGCACCACCTCCGCGCACACCGTCTGGCCGGTCACCGGATTGCTCACGCCGCGGATCAAGACCTCGGCGACGTTGGGCATTTCCAGCAGCACGTCCTCGACCTCCTGCGGATACACCTTCTCGCCGCCGACGTTGATGATCTCGCTTCGGCGCCCGAGAAACTTGAGGTATTCGCCGTCCACCTCCACCTGGTCCTCGGTGTTATACCACCCCTCCGCATCGAAGGGGCTCGGCGCGTTCAGATAGCCCAGCATCGGCGTCGGGGTCTTTATCCAAAGGATCCCGGACACGACCTTCCAGGCCACGCCCTCGCCGCCGAGTTTCACCCACTTCGATTCGTTGGACTTCGAGTGCGTGGACATGATGCCCAGCTCGGTCAGCCCATAGGTCTGCTTCAGCTTCGCCTGCGGGAAAATCTTCGCGATCGCCAGCAGCGTCGACTGGGGCATCACCTCCGTGCCGTAGGTGATCACCTCCAGCGAGCTCAGATCGTGGCTCTCGTAGAATTTCGACATCACCAGCATCGTCAAAAACGAGGGCGTCGTCGGCAGCAGGCTCACGCGGGCCTCCTGGATCAGCTGGCAGATGCGCGCCGCCTGACGTGACGAACTCGCGACGATCGTCCCGCCCTGGCTGAGCACCGCGAAGAAGGTGTTGATCCCGCCGATGTGGTCGAACTTCAGGAACAAGAGCGTGCGGTGCCGTTTCTTCCCGGGGTTCTGAAACTTCGCGATCAGATGATCCGCCCGGTAGAGGACGGCCTTGCCCTTGCCGGTGGAGCCTGAGGTGAACATCACGATCCCCGCCGTGCCGTGGCTCGCGCAAGTCTCGATCAAGGGGTGCTCCCCGATCTCCCCTCCCTCGGCATCGAAGTCGAGGAGCCGGATCGCCTCGCCCTGCCTGAAGTCGACCGCGGCCCGGACGCCGATCAAACGCATGCGCCCGTCGATCACCGAAGCGTCGTCATCCGCGAAGG
>CBIHRE010000263.1:0-7021 GCA_966212385.1 uncultured Akkermansia sp.
ACCTGCTCCACCCCGCTCCCCGCCTGGGACGCCCTCGTCAAGCCCGCCCTCGGCACCCTCTCCGCCGAACTCGTCACTGCCCCGCAGTCCAACTCCCCCTGCATCGTCGAGCCCGGCTCCGGCTACCGCCGCCTTGAAAACCAGCTCTACCGCATCGAGGTCCACCAAGGCGGCGCCTCCTTGGCCCAGACCACCTTCAAATGGTCGCGCGACAACGGCTCCGTCGTCGCCCGCTGGGTCGGCAAGCAAGCCGGCAGCCTCGACCTCCAGATCGAAAACACCGGTCGCGACAAAGTCCTTGGCCTCTCCGAAAACCAGTGGGTCGAGCTCACCGACGACACCCGCGAGGAGCTCGGAGTCCCCGGCCTCTTCGTCCAGATCGACAAGGTCGAAGGCGACATCGTTCGCCTCAAGGCCCCGCACAACGCCGCCACCGAGTTCGCTAAATTCCCCCGCCATCCGAAGCTCCGCCGCTGGGAGGGCATCCCCGCTTCGACCGGCAAATGGCTCGGCCCCGACGGCAACGCCAAGACGCTCTCCACCAGCGCCGGCGATGCCGGCCTCTTCGAGCTCGAGGACGGCGTCGCCGTCCGCTTCGGCGCCGGCGTCTTCCGCACCGGCGACTACTGGCTCATCCCCGCCCGCACCGCCCGCCCCCAGCTCGACTGGCCCGCCGTCGAGAACACCACCACGCCCGCCAAGCTCCCGCCCCACGGCGTCCCGCACCACTACTGCAAACTCGCCGTCGTCACCGTTCCCTCCGGCGGCGGCGCGCCCGCCATCTCCGACTGCCGTCCGCTCTTCCCGCCCCTCACCGAGCTCACCTCGCTGTTCTACGTCGGCGGCGACGCCCAGTCCGCCACGCCCAACCCCACGCTCCCCGCCGCCACCATCCTCCCGCCGCTCCCGCTTCCCCTCGAGGTCGGCGTGGCCAACGGCGAACACCCCGTCGTCGGCGCGCGTATCCGTTTTTCCATCACCTCGGGCGGAGGCCAGCTCTCCGGCGCCGGCCTCGACGCCAACGGCATCGTCCTCACCGGCCCCGACGGCGTCGCCCGCGTCAACTGGGCCCTCCGCAACTCCGACCCCGCCGGCAATCCGTCCCCGGGCCACCGCGTCACCGCCGAGCTGATCGATCCCGTCAACGCCCGCGTCCACCTCGCGGTCGTCTTCCACGCCACGCTCAACACCGCCGCCAAGGTCGCCTACGACCCGAAAAACTGCGCCGGCATGAGTTCCGCGCAACCGCCCGTGGTCACCGTCCAGGACGCCCTCGACCACCTCTGCGCCCGCGACGATGACGCCGCCGACTGCTGCTACTCCGTCGGCGAACTCGACGGCAAACCCGGCGATTTCCCCACGCTTAAGGAAGCCCTCGCCACCCTCTTCGACAAAAAGACCGAGCGCTCCGCCATCTGTCTCACCCTCCTCCCCGGCGAACATTTCCTCTCCGAAGAACTCGAGCTCGAGCGCGACGCGAAGGAAGCCACCGTGTTTAAAATCAACGGCTGCAACCTCGCCGCCCGCCTCTTCATCGAGGCGTCCTTCGTTCTACGCGGCTTCCAGAGTGTCGTCATCCGTGACATCTCCATCGGAATCAACGGAGAGGAAGCCGCGCTCCGCTTTGAGGGCTGCAAGCTCGTCGAAATCACCCACTGCGCCATCGCCGGACGCGACGCCGGTTCCGGCCTCCTCGCCTTCTCCGAGGTCGGACGCCTGGTGGTCTCGAAAAACATCCTCCGCGCTCTCGCAAAAAAATCCCAAGACGCCACCGAACGCGGCCCCTCCGGCTTCGAAAATATCGCCGGCGCCCGAGCCGAGCCGGACGCCTCCAAATACGCCGCGGCCCTCCTCGCCAGGTTCGAGGGCATGTCCGCCGCCGACCGCGCCGCCGCCCTTGCCAAGCTCAAGACCGAGTTCGCCCTCGCCGAATCCAAGCTAAGCACCGCCGAGGTCGCCGCCTACAAGGAGATCCTCGCAGTCCTTTCCGACTCCGCCTCTTCCGACGCCGCCACGCTCGAGAAAAAAGTCGCCGCCGTCCGCAAGCTCTCCGCCAAGCGGCGCGCCAAGGAGTTCGCCGACCTCACCCGCGTCTACGGCCCCGCCGCCTCCGCTCGCGCCCCCGGCTCCGAGGCCGTCCTCGCCACTCCCGCCCCGCGCGGCCCCGGCGGCATCATCGTCGAGGCCTACTCCGTCGGCGTCGCCATCGTTTTCGAGGACGCCGAGGCCGACGCGACCCTCGACGACAACTACATCCTCGGCGAAGTCCGCCACCTCCACGACGGCACCGGGACCGGCCCGCTCACCGAGGCCGAGCTCAAGAACTTCGGCCCGCTCTTCACCTCCGGAGCGATCAAACTCAGCCCGACCGGCATGGGTTTTCTCCGCCTCCGCGGCAACACCCTCATCCGCTTCGCCTCCGGCGACGCGCTCGTCGACGACATCCGCCAGCTCATCAAAAACAAAAAGGGCGAGATCCCGATCTGGGCCGGCGCCCAGTTCACCGACAACCGCTTCGGAGGCCTCGATAACTTCTTCGTCTCCGCGCGCCTCATGTTCACCGCCAACCAGTTCGCCGGCGGCGGCTCCGGCACCGACGGCAACGCCCAGGACCTCGCCCTTGTGATCGACGACCGCGCCGCCTTCACCGGCAACGTCTCCGCCAACTACACCTACCTTCGCCACTTCAGCCACCAGGCCGCGCAAGCCGGAAACCTCGGCCTCATCTTCAGTCCCGCGATTCCCTGACGGTCCACCCGCTATCGCCCCGCCCATGAACCCTTCGATCGACGCCCCTCCACCACCCTCCGCCATTGTGCAGGCCATCGCCGCGACCAACGCAAACGTCACGGGCCTCCAGCCCGCCGTCCTTGCCAACCTCGCCCTCGCCAACGAGGTCTTTAACCAGAACCTCCAGCAGCAGATGCTCATCGCCCAGCAGCAGGCGATGAATCAGCTCATCCTCGCCACCGTCGGCAAATGCGTGGCGATCATCGGCCAGGCCGAGACCCACGACATCAAGGTCGTCCACGAGCTGCTCGCCGTCCTGAAGTCGCTGCAAACCTTCGTGCCCGCCTCCCCGGCCATCCCCGCGCCCGCCGGCCCCGCCGCCGCCTGACCGCCCCGTTTTCCTTGTCCGCGCCACCTTCGTTCCAACCACCAAACCCGTCCACCCATGCCCGACAATAGCACTTCCGTCCTCTCTCCCTCTGTCGTCGAAACCGAGACCGTCGCCGCCATCGCTTCGATCAAAAGCATCGCCGAGCAACCGGCCATGCTCTCGAATCTCGCCTACGCCAACACCGTCGCGAACACCAACCTCTCCCAGCAAAACGCCGTCGCGAACCAGCAGGCCATGAACCAGCTCGGTATCTCCATCGTCGGCAAGACCGTGAACAACGTCGCCAACCTCGGCCCTCTTGAGGCGCGCTCCGCCGTCGATGTCCTCACCGATAATTCCCTCGCCGACGAAATCGCCAGCCTCCGCTCCACGTTGGAGGCGTTCAAAAACAAGGCTTGATCCAAGGCGGAGGACCCAAGTCCCGAGTCCTGCAGCTGGGCCATAACGCCGCCGGTATCGTGGCCCGCGTTTAAAACCAGTCACCGCGTGAATTGAGACTATAGGTGGGCGTGCGCGTCTCCTGCGCACACGGATTGGGCGAAAGCGCGCAAGGATCCATTCGCAAACCACGGGCGGAGGGACCCGCCCGTCCACCTATAAGTTCAAAGCGCGAATCATTGGTTTAAAACAGCCCCTCCACTCTAGCCTCGGCGGCGGGAAGGATTCGAACCTTGTCGGTCGGCAGTTGGGTGCGGAACCAGGTGCGCTGCTTGCGAACGAGACCCCAGGTGTTGAGCGCGATGGCCGGCGCCAGATCTCGTTCGGGCAGCTCGCCGCGCAGCATCGCGAGCGTTTCTCGGTAGCCGATGGCCGAGGCGGCGCTGGGGTTTTGTTCGATACCTTCTTCACTCAGGCGGCGCACCTCGTCGACCAGGCCCGCGTGCAGCATCGTGTCCACGCGCTTCACGATGCGCTCGCGCAGCTCTTCGGGCTCGCGCTCCAAACGCACCGCTTTCACCTCCCAATCGGCGAAGGGCCCGGGCCGCGCGGCGAAGGAGGCGGCGAGCTCGGCAAGCGTGCGACCGCTCGCCCGGCAGCGCTCGAGAGCCCGTGTGACACGGCGCGGATTTTGCACATCGAGCTCGCCCATGCCGGCGGGGTTCAGGGAGCGCAGTTCGGCGAGGAGAGATTCGAGGCCGTCGCGCGCGAGCTTCGCCTCGACCTCCGCGCGCAGTTCCGCAGGCACGGCGACGTCGTCCGCGACGGGGCCGAAAAAGGCCTTCAGGTAAAATCCGCTGCCGCCCGTGACGAGGATGCGGCGTCCGCGCGCGGCGATGTCTTCCGCGGCGGCGCGGGCGAGCTCGACGTAGTGCGCGACGTCCATCCGATCCTGGACGCCGCACACGTCGATGAGATGGTGCGGAACCCGCGCGCGCTCCCCCGCGGTGGGTTTCGCGGTGCCGATATCCATGCCGCGGTAGAAGAGACTCGCATCGCAGGACAGGATCTCCGCGCCGTGCGCCTCCGCCCAATCGAGGGCCAGCGCCGTCTTCCCCACCGCGGTGGGGCCGGTGAGCACGTGAAGAGTCCGAGACATAGGTGACGCCATGGTGATAAACGGACCGCCTTGCGGCTTTCCGTTGCGTCTCCAACCACGCGCCGCGACATCCTGTCGCAAGCGTGAAACTCGCCCTCGTCACCGAAACCTTTCCGCCCGAGATCAACGGAGTGGCCATGACCTTGAGCCAACTGGCCGGGGGGCTCGCCCGGCGAGGCGTCGAGGTGACCGTGCATCGACCTCGCCAGTCCGGAGATCCGCGCGTCCGTGAGTTCAAGACGCCGGTTTTCGATCCCCAGGCCTCGGAAGCCCGATCCGCGAGCGCTCATGCGCTCTTCACCGAGACGCTTCATCCGGGTGTCCCGATTCCCGGCTACCCCTTCCTGCGCCTCGGGCTGCCGGCGCGCGGCGCGCTCCTCCGTGCTTGGCGCGCCGTCCGTCCGGACGTGGTTCATGTCGCCACGGAGGGCCCGCTCGGCTGGTCGGCGCTCTCGGCTGCCGACGCGCTGGGCATCCCGCTCGCCTCTTCGTTTCACACCAACTTTCACCACTACTCGAAACACTACGGCTTCGCTTTTCTCACCCGTCCCGCCCTCGCCTATCTGCGCTGGTTTCACAACCGCACGCGGATCACGCTTTCTCCGACGGAGGAGTTGAACCGCGAGCTGGAGCGCGACGGGTTTCGCGGCATGCGCCTGCTTTCACGCGGAGTCGACACGGAGCTTTTTTCGCCCGCCCGTCGCGACGAGGCGCTTCGCAGGGCCTGGGGCGCCGGGGCGGACGATCCGGTCTTTCTCCACGTGAGTCGGCTGGCGGCGGAGAAAAACTACGCGCTGCTCTTTCGCGCTTGGGATCGGATTCGCTCCGCGCATCCCGCCTCGGCCGACGTTTTCCTTTACCCCAGCCTCACCGAAACCTTTGGCAACGTGGTCACCGAGGCGATGGCCAGCGGGCTGGCGATCGGCGCCTTCGACTACGCCGCCGCCGGCCGCTATCTGAGACATGGCGAAAACGGACTGCTCGCCCGCTTCGGTGACGAAGACGCGTTCCTTGCGCTGGCGTCCCGGCTGGCGGAAAGCGATCCACGCCAACGCCGACGGCTCGGACTCGTGGCCCGCGCGACCGCCGAGAACATTCCCTGGAGCCGGGTGATCGACGGGTTTGCCCGCGACCTCGCAGAGGTGGCGAAAGCGGGTCCGACGCAAGGGCGCGGCGGATCGGTAGCCAGGCCCAAACACGTGGCCGGGCCTGAAATCAAAACTGAGTAATCCTCCCGCTCGCGCGCGGTCTGATTTCTCCCCAAATTTGTCGACCACACGCCCCTCGGCGCTTCGCCCCGTCCCGCGATGCCCATCCCCCGCGCACGCTTTATTTTCAATCCTCGGTCCGGCCACAACGCCCGGAACCCTTGGCTCTTGGCGTATGCGCGCGAGTTCATCGCCAAACACCGCCTGGATGCCGAACTGGTCGCCACCGAGCGACCCCGCCACGCGACGGAGCTTGCCCGCCGGGCGCTGGACGCGGGCTGCGGCCTCGTCGTGGCCATCGGCGGCGATGGCACGATGAACGAGGTCGCCTCCGCCCTCGTGGGAAGCGACGCGTCGCTCGGGCTGATCCCCTGCGGCTCCGGCAACGGTCTGGGTCGGCACTTGGGCATCCCCGGCCCCGGCAAAGGCGCCTTTCGGGCCCTGCTCGAGGGGCACACGCGCCTGATCGACACCGGGCTCGCCGACGGGCACCCCTTTTTCAACACGATGGGCCTGGGCTTCGATGCCGAGATCAGCGCCCGCTTCAACGCGCTCGGCTCGCGCGGCCTTCAGGCCTACGCGCGCACCACGCTGAAGACCCTGCTCGGGTATCGGCCCCAGCGCTACACGATCCGGGGCGAGGGCCACGCGCCCATCGTCAGCCCAGCCTTCCTCGTCGCGGTGGCCAATTCCGACCAATACGGCAACGACTGCTATATCGCGCCGAGCGCCCGGGTCGACGACGGCCTCCTCGACCTCACGCTCCTGCGACGCCTCACTTTTTTCAACGCGTTGCCGCTGACCGAGCGGCTCTTCACGAAACGCATCGACGGTTCGCCGAGCGTCGTGCGGCTGCGGGCCCCGCGTTTCGTGATCGAGCGCGCCGAGCCGGGCCCGATCCACACCGATGGCGAGGTCCGCGATTGCGGCCCCGAGGTGGAAATCGCGGTGCGTCCGGCCAGCTTGCGGATCGTGGCGCCGGTTCGGCGCCGGTCCGGCGGCCTTTGGTTTTCTGGGAGTCGGCGCTCGCCGGCAGTGCCGCATGAAGAGCAACCCGCCGGGCGCTGATCGGGCCGCTTGGTGGATCCACGAAAAAAGGCGCGTCTACGGACGCGCCTTTGAACGTCTTGCTCCGAGGTGGGCGGGCGCGTCCCC
>CBIHRE010000264.1:0-7016 GCA_966212385.1 uncultured Akkermansia sp.
TGCCGTTGTTGGCGATGGCGGCGCTGTTGGCGATGGAGCCGTCGGTGGAGCCGTCGCCGAGCTGGAGCACGCCGGCGTTGATGGTGGTGGAACCGGTGTAGGTGTTGGCCGTGGCGAGCACGACGGTGCCGGTGCCGTTCTTGGCCAACGAGCCGGAGGCGATGCCGAAGCCGCCGGAGCTGGAGACCGTGTAGTTCTTCGTGCTGTTGTTGAAAGTGGTAGAGGCGGGGGCGACGTTGGCCGTGGAGATGTCGATGACGGTCGAGCCCGTGGCGGTGTCGTCGAAAAGCACCTCGTCGCCGGCGATGAACTCGGTGGCGGTGCCGGCGGTGACGAGGCGCCAGTTGCGGGCGCCGCCGACGGCGTCGGTGGTCCAGGCGGAGCTTTGCGCACCGGTCCAGCGCGGGCTGTCGCCGTTGATCTGGAGGGTGAGATTGCTCGAGGTGAGGCCGAGGGAGCCGACCGTCTGGCGGGAGTTGAGGCCGGATACGGTGCCGAGCGCGAAATCGGACGCGGAGCCGGAGAAGCCGCCGAAGCCGACGAGGTTGTGCGTGCCGGTGGTCCAGCCGGTGGCGCTGGCGTTGACGGTGACGACACCGTTGGCCGGGGTGGTCACGAGGCTGCCGGTGACGTTGAGCGGCCGGGTGCCGGAGACGTAGCGGAGGTTGAGGGTGGCGTCGCCGGCGAAGTTGAGGGCGCCGAGCGTGAGGGCTCCGGTGCCGCCGTTGCCGTTGGCGAGGATGGCGGCGGAGTTGTCGGCGACGTTGACGGTGCCGAGGGTGCCGGTGCCGTCGACGGTGCCGCGGGCCAGGGTGATGGTGCGGGTGGAGGCGGTGGTGCTGGTGTGGACGTATTTGGCGGTGGAGCCGTTGACGCTGATTCCGGCGGAAGTGTTGATCGAGCCGTTGCCGCTGAGGAGCAGGGTCCCGCTGTTAACGTAGGTCGTGCCCGTGTAGTCGTTGGCGTTGCTGCTGAGCGTCACCGTGTTGGGGCCTAGGATGGTGATGGCGGAGGCGCCGGAGGCGGCGTTGTGGACACGCGCGCTGATGTTGATGGCCGCGTTGGCGGCGACGAGAACGAGTTCCTGACCGGAGCCGGCCGCCAGGCCGGCGCCGACCACGGCGCTGGTGGTGGCGAGGTTGAGGGTGCCGCTGCCCGCGTTGATGAGGCCGTTGGTGACCAGTTGCGCGCCCGAGCCGCTGTTCCCCAGCGTGAGGGTGTCGGCGGCACCGAGAAAACGGACCGTGTTGGCGGTGCGGGTGGAGGCTCCGAAGGTGGTGGCGGAGGCGGCGGCGACGTCATAATTGGTCGTCGCGCTGTTCATGGTGGAGCCCCAGTTGGTGTTCTGGGTGGCTCCTGAATAGGGGACGACCGCGTCGGAAGAGAGGGTGGCGTAGCGCGTATCGGAACCCGAGCCGATGATGGCCCACGGGCCGATGATGCCATTGGCCAAGGAGGTGCCCGCGGCCGAGATGGTCGCCGAGCTGGAAAAGAGCGCCGTGCCGCCGGACTCGCGGGTGATGACGCCGAGAGAAGCGTTGGCGGAGAATAAATTTCCCCCGGTGACGATGTTGGTTTGCGCGAAAAGGCCGGAGGCGCCGAAAGCGAGGGCGGCGGCGAAGCCGGCCGAGGGAAGGGCCGCGAGGGCGGCGTGGAGACGCGTGGAGGCGGAGCGGAGTTTACCGGAGGAGGACATGGAGGAAAAGTTGCGGACGGGGCGAGGTCGTGAACCGGGGACGGGCGAGCCAAGGAGCCCGTTTGAACGGGATACGTGGCGAAAAAAAAGCCCGCCCGGGTAGGGCGGGCTCGGAGGAAGGGAGCCTAAACTCAGGCGCGACGACGGCGGCGCGAGGCGGCGAGGCCGAGGCCCGCGAGGCCGGCGAGCGCGGCGAAGGCGGAGGGCTCGGGGACGGCGGAGAGCGTGATGTCGTTGCCTGTGCCGCCCACGTAGCTGATGGCGAAGGTGTTCGATCCGACGGTGATCGAGGCGCCTTCGTTGAGACCGGCGAAGGTTCCGGAGATGCTGCTGGCCGAGGTGTTATCCACCAAGACGAAGGTAGAGGCTCCCGTCCAGACGCCGGAGCCCAAGTCCGCAATGGAGAGCGAGGCGCCGCTCAGGGTCAGGCCGTTGGCCGAGATCGAGTCGGAAAGGCCGGTGGTGCTGTTGAGCTGGAAGCTAGCGGTGGCGCCGGAGCCCAGTCCCAAGGTGCTGCTGAATGTGAGGGTGCCGATAGTGTTGGCGGCGGAGCCCGCATCCAAGAAGGCGTTTGAGCCGAGCGAAGTGGCGCCGGCGATGGTGCCGGAGCCGCCGAGCGTCGCAGTGCCGCTGGTGGCGGCGACGGTGACTGCGTTGGTGGTGCTGGTAAGAGAACCATTAACAAAAAGCGTGCCCACGTTGACGTTGGTGCCGCCGCTGAAGTTATTGGTTCCGTTGATGGTAAGGGATCCGCTGCCCACCTTTGTGAGCGCCATGACCTTGGTGGTGCCGTTGTTGAGGTTACCCGCGATCGAAGTGCTCGTGCCGAGACTTCCGACCTCAAGCGTGGTGGTGCCCGTTGCCGAGTTGCCGCGGCGGATATTACCACCGGTGCTGGAGAGCGAACCCATGCTGATGGTGTGGTTACCATTGCCTGCGAAGATCAGCTCACCTGCGCTAATCGAGTAGGCGACATTGGCGCTGCCGGAACCGGCGGCGTTGAACTGGGAGTTGCTGCTGCCGGAACTGTGCGTGAAAGTGCCGCTCAGTCCGGAGTTGTTACCGGTGAAAAGGATGGCTCCCGTGCTGCCGGTGACGGAAATGTTGGCGTTCGTGCCCGAAATTGCACCTGAAAGCGTAAGGGTGTTGGTGGAGCTATTAATCAGGCTGAGATTGCCGTTTCCCGCGACGGCGATGGGCGCGGAGATGATCGAAGCATTGTTGTTTGTGGTGTTAAGCTTCGAGATGCTGGAGTCACTGAGGCCGTTGTTGAACGTCAACGTGAATGAACCGCCCGCAGCGATGGTTTTGATGCCGGTGCCGTTGGTGCTGCCAATGTTACCGATGGCACCGATGGTGATGTTCTGATCGAGATTGATGGTTTGATTGTTCGCGCCCGCTGCATTGGCGACGATGGCAATATCGCTGACCGCGTTGGGAAATGCGTTGGCGGTGGCGTTCCAGTTGTTGCCGTTGGTGGCGTCTCCGTTCAGCGTGCTATTGTTCCATGAAAACGCCGTGGCGGGGGCGGTAGGGAGAACTCCTCGCGCCCAAGTATAGGTGGCGGCGTGGACGGCGGATTGAGCCAGAAGCAATCCCGCGGCGGAGATTGCGAAGTTGCGGACGGATGCGGAGCGACGTGTGCGCATGGCGATGGTGTGTGTTGGGGTTAGCCGGAGCTAAAAAGAGTTACCGGGGGCGGGCTGGGGCTTTTGCCTTATAAGGCGCTTTCGGGTTCTTGATCCGGCAACGGCCTGACGCAATGGACCCGCAGATTTACCGTAAACCTTCCAAGTGTGATCCGAGGCGAAGACACTCGCGGCAGAAGCGCTTTGTGTAGTTTAAAAGTGGATGCGGGAACGAGGGGAATGGTCGTGGGCGAAGCTTGACGGCGGCCTGCGAGCAGATGGGGCGGATCCCGAGCTTCCGGCAGCTCACTCAGCGTGTAGCCGCGGCAATGCGCCCAGCTTGAGACGGCGGGAACCTCGATGCTTTACGCTAAATAATCTCAGCGAAGAGCAGGCGTTGCCATCCCGTGGCATGAGGTGGGACGAACTCCGGTGTTCACCCCACCAATATCCACCATGACTAAACTGACCGCCACGATCGCCGCTTTCGCGTTTATCGGCCTCTCCGCCGGAGCCCAGGCCGCCACGGTTTCGCTCACCACCGGAGACACGTTTGGAAACAGCTCCTTCAACTCGGCCGGCGGCTGGAGCAGCGCCGCCGCGCCCTCCGCCGGCAACGCCTATCAAAACAACGGCTTTCTCCTCCGGACGCCCGCCACGGCCCTGAGCTACACCTTCGCGGGCGACTCGCTCACCATCACCGGCTCCGCGAACTTTTCCGCCGCCAACAACGAGGCCCTCATGTGGAAGGGCAGCGGAACCACGTCGGTGATCACGGTGAACAATCTGATCGTCAACGGCGGTCAGCTTCGCCACGGCCAAGGCGATGCCGACAGCTTCACCCTGGCGGGCAGCATCACGGTCGGCGCCAGCGGCGCGGGCTTCGCCACCCAGTGCGCGTTCTACGTCACCGCCGCGCTGGCGGGCGCCGGCGACATCACCGTCATGGACAACGGCAGCGGCGGCGCCGCCCGCACCGTCTACTTCCGTTCGACCACCAACACGTTCAGCGGAAACCTGATTCTGAACAACGCGCGGTCCCGCGCGACCTTCGACAACGGCGGCGTCTTCAACTTTGTTCTCGGCGACAACGGGGTGAACAACGCGATCAAGAACACGGGTGGCGGCGTGCTCAACCTCGACGGCCTGTTCCAGATCAACACCAGCGGCGCCAATCTGACCGCCGGCAACACGTGGAATCTGGTGACCGGGACGGTCGCCTCCTACGGCACGAATTTCTCCATCCAAGGCTTCACCAACTCCGGTGGCGTCTGGACCAACGGCGCCGGCACCCTGCAATTCTCGCAGACCACCGGCGCGCTCACCGCCTTGGCCGCGGTCCCCGAGCCTTCGTCTTTTGCCGCCATCGCCGGCCTTGCGACGCTCGGCGTCGCCTCCCTGCGCCGACGCCGTCGCTCGGCTTAAGCGATATCCGCGCCTCTGTTCGCAGCCGCCCTCGCCTCCGGGGGCGGCTTTTTTGCGCTTCGATTTTGGCCGGCGCAGGCATTCGGCGAGGAAACCGGTAGGAGGCCCGCTCGTTGTCGCGGGAGAGGCGCAGGTGGAACCGGATTATGTATCGAATCTATAGATACAATTTGGCGCGGTTGGTTTCGGCGGCGCCGATAAGCTAAAAAGAAGGGACGCCCCGATCGGAGCGTCCCTCTTGGAGAAGTGGCGTTCTGTTCGCCGACCGATGAGGGCGTCAGCGCCGGACGGGGTTTTGCAATTGCGGGCGTTTGGCCGGATCCGCGGCGGGCCCGGGCTTGGCGGGGGCGACCGCGGGAGCGACGACGGGGAGGGACTTGACGATCGGTTCGCCGAGGCGGCCGACGACCTGGGTGGAGTAGTTGCTGTAGCTGCGGTAGCCGCCGTAGAACCAGAGCAGGCACTCGGTGCGGCCGTGGTTTTCTGGGACGATGGGGCGGAGGTTGTCCGCGGCCGAATCCTGCGTGACCGGCGTCCAGGTGAAGGTGAGGCCGCCATCGGCGGTGAAGCCGCGCCAGATCTCGTAACGGTTTTGAGGCCGGAGCGGAACGTTCACGGTGTCGGAGAGCTTGAAGGGCTCCGCGGCGTTGGAGGAGATGTAGACGACGCGCGGGTCCTGCGGGTCGATGGCCATGCCGCCGCCGTAGTCGTCCTCGCCGGCGTAGAGGGGCCGTCCGGCGTGGGCGATGAAGCGTTTTTGCCACTCGGCGCCGGTCCAGCGGGCGTAGTAGTAGTAGATGCGGTCGTTGCTCCAGCCGAGGTTGTCGCGCTGGACTTGGAAGGCGACGACGGGACGGCCGGCGGGGTCGTATTGCACATCCCAGTTCCAGGCGCGGCCGGTCGGTATCCAGTCATCCGGGCCCTGCCCGGGGCCCCAGGGGGCGTCGTTGTATTGGTAGACGACGGAGCCGCGTTCGCCGGCGTCGTGGTCGAGCGGGATGCCGGAGAGGGGCTTGAGGAGGGAGCCGTCGCTGCGGTGGAGGGCGCCTCCGGCGTAGTAGAGGTGGTAGAGCGAGTTGGCGACGTCGCGCGGGTGGCCGTCGGTGTAGGTGAGGTCGATGCGCTTGTCGTCGTCCGAAACGAGGCGGATGTAGGGGCGGGTGTTGCCGGCGCCGCTGCCGATGAGCTGGCGGGAGGGTCCCCAGGTGGCGCCGAGATCCTCGGAGATCGTGAGCGTAGGGTTAAAGTTGATACAGCGGTGGAAATTGTAGATCCGGTCGTTCTCGGCCTTGAGACGGTAGGTGTTGGCGTAGGTGGTCGCGGCCGGGGTGGGGCGGACGATCTCGGGACCCCAGTCGGCGTCGGACGCGGGGCGGGCGACGAGGGAAGTGCGCTGGTAGAACTGAGGGCCCGCGATGTGCTTCGAGTAGAGCGCGAGGATGCGGCCGTCGGGAAGGACGGTGAGGGAGGGGTTGTTGTGATCGTCGCGTTGGGCCGAGGCCGGGGTGCTGAGGATCATGTGGTAGGACGTGCCGTCGGCGAAGTCTCGACGGGTGACCCCGTAGCGACCGTCGGCGAGGACGTAGCCGGCGTAGATGGAGCCTTGGTGGACGATGGCGCGTTCGTCGTTGAACCAGGTCCAGGCGCCGTCCGGGGCGATCCGCACGGAGCCGGCGGGCGGCGCGGGAATGTCGGCGGGAGCGGAGCGGGCTGCCGGCGCCGGGGAAGTGGCGGGCGCAGGACGGGAGGCGGATGTGACGGCGGAAGGGGCTGGAGCGGACGAGGGGGCGGCGGAGCGCGGGGAGGCGAGATGAAAGCCCTCGAGCCAGGTGCGGGCGGACCAGGTGAGGTCCGTGCCGTCGCCATCGTCCGAATACAGGCGGAGGACGCCGTCGGCGGGGACGGTGACGTCGCCCACGAAGCCGAGATACTGGTTGCGGTTGGAGCCGTTCTCGCCGCTGCGGCCGAGGTCGATGACGCGACCCTCGGGGCGGTTGCGGGTGAAGGTGGAGAGCTTGTCGGGGGAGAGGCCGGCCTTGACCTGCCAGTTCTGGGCGGGGATCGAGAGGAACGCGACGTATACGGCGTATTGCGCGCCGGGCTTAAGGCCGGTGACGGTGGTGACGAGCGGGAGGGCGTCTCCCACGCCGTCGTTGGCGTCCTTCTCGAACACCTCGCGGTGGCCGGCGGCGTCGAAGCCGAAGCCGGTGCGTTTGCGCCAGAGCGGTCCTTTGGTGAACCCGGGATCGGCGGGATTCTCGGTGAAG
>CBIHRE010000265.1:0-7009 GCA_966212385.1 uncultured Akkermansia sp.
AATTGTGGTTCAGCGTCCTGCCGGGGCGGTGGTTTTGCTCGTAAAGATCCTGAGGATCGAGACCGTCCCACCACTGGCCTTTACCGTCGGCCTTGGTCAGCTTGACGTCGTAAGGCACGCCCGCGAGGGGGCCATCCTTGTCCGCGCCCTGCGCCACTTCATACCAGGTCCAGGCGCGCGCAGCGTGGACGCTCACGGCGAAGCGCAGGCCGTTGGCGCGGGCCGCCTTGGCCCAGCCGCCGATCAAATCGGTTTTCGGGCCCACCCGGACAGAATTCCACGGCTGATACTTCGAGTCGTAGAGGTCGAAATTGTCGTGGTGGTTGGCCAGCGCCATGAAGATCTTCGCGCCGTTGTTCTTGTAGAACTTCACGAGCGACTCGGGATCGAAGCGGTCCGCCTTCCAAGCATGGATCACATCCTTGAATCCCGCCGCGGACGGGTGGCCGTATTCGGCGACGTGTAGCTTGTATTGCCAGGAGCCCTCCTCATACATGCCGCGCGCATACCAATCGCCATGCTCGGGCTGACATTGCGGCCCCCAGTGCGCCCAAATGCCGAACTTGGCATCGCGATACCACTCGGGAGCCTCCTGGTATTGGGCGAGCGATTCCCACTCCGGCTTGTAGGGCCCCTCCGCTATGGCAGGTAGATTTAGCGTGGCAGCTTGGCCAAGGGCGGCGACGAGCGAAGCGCCGAGGAGGAAAAAGCTTTTGCGGACAGGGGGCATGAAATGGGGTGAAATCCGTGTGGTCGGTGTCTTTCGACGCGCCGCCGGGAGTGGAAAGGCCGGTTCAACGGAAGATCCGCTGCGCGAAGTGGTAGAAGTTGCTGCTCCAGGTGGCGCCGTCGTGGCCGTGGTCGTCCACGTTCCAGATGTGGGGGATGTGGTTTTCCGTCAGGAAGCGATGGACGCCCTGCGAGCCGTTGATGAGGCCGTCCTTGTTGCCGCAGGAGAGGTAGAAGAGCTTCAACTTCTCGCGCGCGGCCTCGGGGTCGGGGATGAGCTCCTTGAGCGGCTTGGTGTTGGGCGCCGAGGAGAAGCCGCCGAGCCAGGCGAAGCGGTCGAGGTGCGCGAGGCCGAAGTTGATCGTCTGGCCGCCGCCCATCGAGAGGCCGGCGAGCGCGCGGTGTTCGCGGTCGGTGTAGGTCGAATACTTGGCCTCGATGGCCGGAATGAGGCAGTCGAGCAGGTCGTATTCGAATTTGGCGAAGCCGGCGGCGTGCTCCGGCGTGTAGATGTTGCCGCTCGGCGGACGGTCGTCGGGAAGGGCGCGACCGTTGGGCATCACGATGATCATGGGCGTCGCCTGGCCGTCGCGGATGAGGTTGTCCGCGATGCGATCGGCGTGGAGCCAACCGGACCACTCGTAGTGGTTTCCGCCGAAACCGTGGAGCAGATAGAGCACGGGATACTTGCGCTCCGGGTTGTAGTCGGGCGGTAGATACACGTTGGCCTCGCGATGTTTTCCCGTGACGGTGGACTCGTAGGAGAACAACTCCAGCCGGGGGGCGGGAACGCCCTCGCGCGCGGCGTCGAAGCCGGCGGGAGCGTCGGGGAAGGCGCGCACGTCGTCCTCGGCGAGTTGCACGGGACGGGCGAAGTTGGCGCGGGCGCGTTCGGGCGTGGCCTCGTTGGCCTGGTCCTGGGCGAGCGCGAGGGACCCGAAGGCGAGACCGACAAGCGGAGCGAGGAAGGCGAAGGAGCGGGAATGCATAGGGGAACGGGGATGCGTGGGAGCGGGGGACTGAGGGAAGACGTGAAGGTCGGAGGCGAATCCGGGACTCGCGCCGCCGCTGGTCGAGGCGGCGCGGGCTGGAGAAGGCGCTATCAGCGGCTGCGAAGGGCGAGCGTGGCGGAGCGCAGACCCGGAGAACTCGCCTCCAGGGTGATTTCACCGGCCTGGCGGGTGGTCTGGACAATGGCCTGGGCGAGCCCGTGGAAGACGGAGCGGCTGTCGCCCTTGTCGGGCTCGTGGCAGGATGGGTCGCCATTGCCGACGCCGATGAGGGCGGCGGGACCAGCGAGCCTGAAGGCGACCTTGTTACCGGCGGTCGGGACCAGGCGGCCCTCCGCGTCCAAGACCTCGACGGTGACGACCGCAAGGTCGGCCTTGTCGGCGGCGAGCGAGGCGCGGTCCGCGATCAGGCGAATCGCGGCGGGGGCGCCGGTGGTTTCGCAAACGGTTTCGACGGGGAGGCCTTTGCGGAGGCCTTTCGCGACGAGTTTGCCGGGGGCGTATTTGACCTTCCACTCCAGGTGATGGAGCGGCTTCACCGTTTGCTTGCCGAGGGAGACGCCGCTGAGGAAGAGCTCGACCTCGTCGCAGTTGCTGTGGACCCAGACGGGGATCTCCTCCCCTTCCCTGCCCGGCCAGTTCCAGTGCGGGAAAAGATGCAGCACGGGCGCGTCCGTCCACCAGGCCTTGTAGTAGTAGTAGCTATCCTTCGGGAAACCGCAGAGGTCCATGAAGCCGTAGTGGCAGTTGACGACGGGCCAGCCGAAGGGACGCGGCTCTCCCTTGTAATCGAAGCCCGACCAGACGAAGCCGCCGGCAATCCAGTCGCGCTCGGCGACCGGCGGCCAGGCCTGCTCCACCGTCTGGCCGGCCGGGCCGGCAGTGATGCTGTAGGCGGAGGCGTAGCCCCGCTTGCGGTCGCCGTAGTAGTCTTCCCAATGCTCGGTGGCATAGATGCCGCGCGTGCTGATCTCACTGGCGATCTCGGACGCAATGATCGGGACCTCCGGGAACCGCTTGTGCACGCCCTCGTAGGCCCAGGGGTTGTAGTTGATGCCGATCGTGTCGATCTGGCCGATGATGCCCTTCGGAGTGTCGAAGCCGCCGTTGAGGGCCGCGGTGATGGGTCGGGTCGGGTCGAATTCGAGGACGCGCGCCTTCATCGCGCGCACCATCGCGCCGGCTTCGTCTGTGCCGGCGATCCACTGCTCGTTGCAAAGCGACCAGCAGAAAATGCTCGGGTGGTTGCGGTCGCGTTTCACCAAGGCGGTGAGTTCGCGATGCTCGACGGCCGGCGCGTCCTTCGGCGTCTGGTCGACGTAGACGTCTCCCATGTTCCGGTTCTCGGCCATCACGAGGAAGCCCATGCGGTCGCACTCATCGAGCAGGAAGGGCGCGACGGGGTTGTGGGAGAGGCGAATCGCGTTGCAGCCCATTTCCTTCAGGCGCTCGAGGCGCCAAGTGAAGAGGCGGTCGGGCATGGCGACGCCGACTCCAGCGTGGTCCTGGTGCATGTTCACGCCCTTGAGTTTGACGTGCTTGCCGTTGAGGAAGAGACCGCGCCCGGCGTCGAGGCGGATGTGGCGGACACCGAAAGTCGTCGTTATCCGGTCGATGACCTTTCCGCCCGCCGAGACCGTGCTGCGCAGCTTGTAGAGGTAAGGCGTTTCGATCGACCAAAGCGTGGAGCCGGGCAAGGGAACCGATTGGGTCAGCTTGGCGTCGGCGCCGGCCGCGAGTGCCTGGGTGGCGGAGGCCTTGGCGACCACGTTCTCGGCGGCGTCGAGCACCTCGCTCAACACGGTCGCCTCGACAGGCGCGCCGGTGGCGTTGGTGAGATCGGTCGCGATCTTGATGTCGGCGTCGGCCCGGAGTCCGTCGCCCGGGTGGTCGAGATGCGGAGCGACGAAGACGCCGTCGGAAGCGATGTGCACGGGGGACAGCGTGACCAGGCGGGCGTCGCGATAGATACCTCCGCCTTCATACCACCAGCCCTCGTAGCGGGGATCGAGCTCGACGACCAAGACATTGCGACCGCCGAAAACAGCCGCGTCGGTCACATCGAAACGCGCGCGGGTGTAGCCGCTGTATTGGCTGTAAACCTCGCGCCCGTTCAGCCAGTAGCGGCTGTTGTTGAAGACGCCGTCGAACTCCAGCCACAGGCGCTTGCCCTTGGCGTCGGCGGGAACGTTCAGCTCGCGGCGATAGACCGCGGGTTGGACCGGCAAAAAGGCGTGCAACCAAAACCAGTCCGGCCGGCCGCCCTTGCTCGCGGTGGCGTCCTCCGGGATGAAGGAGCCCTCGATCACATAGTCGTGCGGCACATCGACCCGACGCCAGGCGCCGTCGTCGTAATCGGGAGCGACCGCCTCGTGGGCGGCACCGAGATGGAAACGCCAGCCTTCGTTGAGCGACTGCACGAGGCGCGGAGAGGAGGAGACGGTGGCGGCGGAGTCGCCCGCTCCCGGTTCCACAAACGCCTTCGCCGGACCACGGCGGGCGGCGGCGAAGCCTTGGAGTCCGAAAAACAGGTTCATCGTCATAAGCGCGCACAGGACGCGCGAAACGGCTTTGTTCATTGGGCGGAAAAAGGGACGGGCGCAGGGCGCGGTCAGCGGGTGTCCTTGGTGAAGGCGAAGGAGCGGATGTCGGCGATGTCTGTGTCGCCGGTCTCGGAGGTGAACTTCAGGTAAACCCCGTGGCGCCCGCTGATGTTGCGGATCGGGATCGTCAGCTCGCGCCAGGTTCCCTCGCGGGGTTCCTGCCGGTCGATGACCACGGAGCCCAGCTTTTCGCCGTCGGTCTTCGGATCGCCAAGCCAGACCTCGACCTGGCCGGCGGCTTTGGCGTTGCGAAACTGGAGGGTGAAGAGGCTGAACTGGCCGGGGAGAATGGTGTCGCCGAAGTCGAAATATTTGTAGCCGACGACGCAGCCGTTCTTGTTGCCGACCACGGGTTGCGTGCGCTTATCGAGCTCGGTGACGTAGCTGCCGCCGCGGAAGACGCAGGCGATGTCGGCGGGCGTCCACTTGTAGGGGTTCAGGCCGGTCTCGAAACCGAGCGAGGTCTGCTCGACCTGCGGGATGCTGCCGTCGGGGTTGATCGTGATCCGCTCCACGCAGGCGCGGCGCGAGAAGACGGTGCGGTTGGTCTGGCGATGGTAGAAGACATACCACTGGCCGTTAATCTTGGAGATGCCGCCGTGGATGTTGCCGCTGTTCGCGTCGACATGGTGGCTGACGATCACGCCGCGATATGTGAAGGGGCCGGTCGGCGCCTCGCTCGTGGCGTAGGCCATGTTCTCGCCTTGGGCGTAGACGAGGTAATAGACTCCGTTGATCTTCTGCGGCGCGGGCCCCTCCTGATAGTGAAACGGGGCCTCTTTCGGGAGGATGTTGGCTTTGTAGGTGCCCGGAAGGATGTCGACCATGGTCTTGGGGTCGAGCTGCGCCATGTGGGAGCTGCCTCCGCCCCAGTAGAGATACACCTTGCCGTCGTCGTCCAACAGGAGGCCAGGGTCGAAGTATTGTCCCCAACCGCCGAACTCGGCGACGGAGCCCGGGGGCGGGTTGATCTTGGAGATGATCTTGAAGGGACCGGCAGGGGTGTCGCCGACGGCGACGACGCAGGGCGCGCCGACGACCTGGGCGAAGTAGTAATACTTGCCGTTCACCTCGATCAGGTCGGGCGCGTAGAACTCGTAGTCGGAATACGGGTAGTCCTTTTTGTGTCCGTCCACGTCCCGCGTCGCGAGCATGATGCCGTGGTCGGTCCAGGTGTTGAGGTCGTTGAGCGGCGCGGACCAGACCTTGAGGATGTGATCGCAGAAGCGATCGGACCCGGCCTTGTCGTGGGAGCCGTAGAGATAGAGGCGATCACCGAAGACGCGCGGCGAGCCGTCGGGGATGTATTCGTAGCCGGGCAGGAAGGGGTTCGCCGCGTGCGCGAGGGACGACAGGCCGAGCGCGCCGAGAAGGGCGGCCAAGGCTTTGGCGCGACGAGCGGGCCGGACGGAACGGAAGGAACACGGGAGGATGGTGCGGGCAGGCATGGATCGGAATGGCGGAAGAAATGGGCGGAGGAGCGGAGGCGAAAGGCGGCGCAGGCATTCTTGCCTGCGGGACGGGTCGGCGAAGAGCACAGGCAGGAATGCCTGTGTCACATCAGCGGGTGTCGCGGGTGAAGACGAAGGAACGCAGGTCGGCGATGGGCTCGTGCGGCGGCGGCGAGGTGAACTTGAGGAAGACCGCGTGCCGGCCGGTGAGGTTGCGGACCGGGATCGTCAGCTCGCGCCACGCGTCCGCATCCGGCTCGCGATGGTCGATGGCGACGGAGCCGAGCTTCTCGCCGCCGGCCTTTGGGTCGCCGAGCCAGACCTCCACCGTGCCGGCGGTCTTGGCATTGCGGAAGCGGAGGGTGAAGAGGCTGAATTGGCCGGGCAGAACCGTGTCGCCGAAGTCGAAATATTTGTAGCCCACGACGCAGTCGTTTCGGTTGCCCGTCACGGGGCGGGTGAGCGGATTCAGCTCGGTGACGTAGCTCCCGCCGCGAAACACGCAGGCGACGTCAGCGGGAGTGGCGCGAAAGGGATCGAGGTTTTTCTCAAACCCGAGGGACGTCTGCTCGACCTGCTTGATGCTGCCGTCGGCCTCGATGGTGACAGGCTCCACGCAGGTGCGGCGGGAGAAGTTGGTGTTGTTGGTCTGCCGATGGTAGGTGATATACCACCGGCCGTTGAGCTGAACCAAACCGCCGTGGATGTTGCCGCCGTGAGCGTCGACGGTGTTGCCGACGATGACGCCGCCGTAGGTGAACGGGCCGGTGGGCGAATCGCTCGTGACGTAGGCGAGCTCGGCGCCGTTGGCGTAGACGATGTAGTAGCGGCCGTTGATCTTGCGCGGCGAGCAGGCCTCGAAAAAGCGGAAGGGCTCCTCAAGCGGGATGACGTTTTCGCGGTAGGTCCCAGGCAGGATGTCCACCATTGTCTCCGGATCGAGCTGCGCCATCTGCGCGTGCTTGAAACCCCAATACAGATAGACCTTGCCGTCGTCGTCCTCGAGCACGCCGGGGTCGAAATATTGCGACCAGCCGCCGAAGTCGTTGGGCGAACCCGGGGGCGCCTTGATCGTGGAGATGACTTTGAAGGGGCCGGCCGGGGAATCGGCGACCGCCACGGCGCAGGGTGAGCCGACGATCTGGGCAAAGAGGTAATACTTGCCTCGGTGCTGGACCAGGTCGGGCGCGTAAAATTCGTTGTCGGACCAGGAAAT
>CBIHRE010000266.1:0-6995 GCA_966212385.1 uncultured Akkermansia sp.
CTATCCTCCCGCCGTCCGCCGGCCACAAGCTGACCAACGGCTACTACGTCACGCCCGAGGGCGACGGAACGCTCGACTGCACCGAGAGCGGCGACCGCTTCCAGAACCGCGAAATCGTCTTCAAGCCCTCGCGTCCGCTCGAAGTCACCACGCTCTATCTCGCCGACCTCTACGCGGAAAAAGCCACCGTGAAAATCGACGGCCGGCCCGCCGCCTTCACCCGCACCGGCACCGGCCATGCCCGCCTCCTGAAGATCGACCTGAACACCAAGGTCGGCACGCAAGGCCTCCGCATCGAAACCTCCGGCGACCCCGCGCCCGCCCGCAAAACAGCCGCCTCCGTCGCCTCGACCGCCGCCAGCAAATCCGCGTCCGACGCACCGCAAGCCCCGCGCCTGAGCGCCTACGAAAACCTGGAAGCCGAGTCGGCGACCAAGACCGGCGGCACCTCGATCACCGAAACTCCCGAGGGCCTGCCCTATGTCACCTCGTGTAACAATTTCGACTACGTTCAGTTCTCCAACGTGGACTTCGGCGCCAAGGGCGCGGCGGCCTTTGTCGCCCGCGTCGCGAAGGTGCAGCCCGGCACGTCCATCGAAGTCGCGCTCGACGACGTCTCCGCCGAGCCCGTCGCCGTCTGCCGTTTCCCCGCGGCCCCGTCGAAACAGGGATGGACCGAGGTGACGACCCGCATGCAGGAGATCAAAGGCGTCCACGACGTCTTCCTCCGCTTCTACGGCAGCACCGAGGAAAGCCTCCTCGACCTCGACCGCATCCGCTTCACGGAACGCGAGTAAACGGCGCGCTCACCACGCCAGCCGTCAACAGAACCGGCTCTCCCGCCACAACGCCCCACCTCCTCACCAATGGCTTGGTGGATTTGAACTTCATACTAGGTGGGCGTGCGCGTCCCTGCGCACGCGGCTCGGGCGAAACGCGGGAGTGGCTGCGCTCGCAAACCACGGGCGACGGGACCCGCCCGTCCACCACCCTTCACGAGCAACCAGCCCTTGATATTACGCGCTGCTCGTCACAACGGCTCGCGCGAGGGCAGCGTGCCGCGCTCCCGCCATTCGCCCGACACCAGAAGTTCGTGGGGATGCGCCGGGACGCCCTTTTGATTACGGTGCAGCAGACCGAGCAACAGATCCACGGCCAAGGCCCCGATCTCGGCCGGATCGTAGTAAATTCCTGAGGTGCCCGAATCGCGGTCCTCCAGTTCGACCAGCCCCGCGTCGCGCGGCACCTCCACGCCCATCCGCCGCAGCCACCTCGATGCCAGCGGGGCGTCGTTCACCAGCAGCGCGTCCAGCCGGTAACGCTCGAACCATGCGGCAAACTCGCGCTCCGTGGCCGGCTGCCCCGGACAAATGGGAACCCGATTCCGCGCCGCGAACTTGGTTTTTTGCAGGTGGCCGAACGCCGCCATCCAGCGGTCGCCCACCCGCGAGCTCGCGTTCGCGTCGGTGAAACAGAAGCCGACGCGTTTGTATCCGCGTGCGACACATTGCCGCATGCTCTGCATCACGGTGTCGAAGTGGTTCTCCGTGACATGGTGGAGCTCCGGCGAATGCAGCGTCATGCCCAGCGCCACCGCCGAAAACCGGCTCCAGTTCAGCTCCATGGCGCGCCGCCCCGGCGGCAGTCGCCCGACCAGCAACCCGGAGATGCCGCGCGCGGCGAGGATGTCGCCGAAGCGCCTCGGCGTCATGCCCGGCTCCGCGAGCAAGAACGGCTCCAGCTTGTAGCCGAAATCCTGCGCACGAGCGCTCGCGCCCGGGAAAAAATCCGGCCGCCCGGACTGCTCCCTTCGCCAGCCATCGAGGGTGGGATAGTTGGTCACGAAAGCCAGGCTCATGTGCTTGAGCGGCGTGCGACTGCGCCGCGCCTTCATCAAGGCCGAGAGCAGCGGATGCGGCCGATGGCCCATGCGTTCGGCGAGGGCCTTTATGCGGTTTCGTTCCTCCTCGGAAACGCCCCGGCGGTCACGCAGCGCGCGCGAAACCGTGGCACGGTTCACACCCGCCGCGCGCGCCACCTCTTCCTGGGTTACGTGGGCCATTCGCTCGTCGATATCCCCGGCGCAACGCGCGGAGTCGAGCAACGATGTGCGTTCCGCCCCGGTTGTGCGATTTTCCCTCGGCGGCTGCGTTGGCTGCCGCGGCGAAATCGCCCCCCGGACAAAGTTCAACACCCCGCCCTCCCTCCTGCCCATGAAAGTGCCCCGGCTCCTCGTCTGCGCGTTCACCGCGTGCGCCTCGCCACTCCCGTCGTCCGCCGTGGCGCAGGCGCTCACTGAACCGGGCGATCCCCACAGCACGAAGACGGTGTGGGACTACCCGCACACCGGCGAACCGCCCATCCCGCCCGTGACGCCGCTTATCGACGTCGGGCTGCGCGACACCGCGATCACGGTCGGCCCCGACCACACCTACTACATGACGGGCACGATCGGCCCCGACTTCATGACGGCCAACGACGGCATCCAAATCTGGAAGTCTAAGGACCTCAAAAACTGGGAGTCGCTGGGCCTCGTCTGGAGCTTCGAGAAAGATGGCACCTGGCAAAAGGAGTGGACCTCGAAAAACGGCAAACAGCGCCGCGCGCTCTGGGCGCCCGAAGTGCATTTCATCAAAGGCGATTTCTACCTCGCCTACTGCGTCACCGGCCTCGGCACCGGCTTGCTGCGCAGCACCACCGGGAAGCCCGAGGGCCCTTATGTGTCCGCCATCGTGCCCGACCGGCCGCTGACCCGCGGCATCGACGCCTCGCTGTTCGTCGATGACGACGGCGCGGTCTACTTCGTCTACGGCAGCGGCAGCATCGCCCGGATGAAAGACGACCTCAGCGGGCTGGCGGAGGAGCCGGCGCCGTTGCGTTGCGAGCCGGCGGATCCGGATGTCGAGCACCACCACCCGCAGCGCCCCTGCAAGCCATCCGAGCTCGATCATGTGGGCTTCGAGGGCGTGTTCCTCTTCAAGGCCAAGGGCCGTTACTACCTCTCGTGCGCCGAGCGCTACTACGAGCGCTACCACTGCATGACCGCGGAGTCCGACACGCTGCGAGGGCCGTATCGGGCGCGGTATGTGTCCGTGCCCTACGCGGGTCACAACACCTTCTTCCTGGACGCCGACGGCGCGTGGTGGAGCACGATGTTCGGCAACGACCCGCAGGCACCGCTCGAGAAAAAACCCGGCATCCTGCGCGTGGAGTTCGACGCGGACGGCCACATCCGCCCGGTCGTCGCGGGCGAGATCTGGCAACCGAAACGTCCGCAAAAATCCGCCGCGAAGTCGCCGTGAGCCCACGACCAACCCCCATGAGTAGAGGAAGACCGGTCGCATCGCTCGCGTTTGACCACCATTCCCTTGGCTCCGGCCACCCCGTGCCCATGCCCCGCCCTGCCTCCGTTTTTCCGCTCAAGCTCGCCCCCGGCCTGCTGGCCCCGCTTGCGGTCTTTGCCGCGCCGCAAAAACCGCCCGCGTCCTCTGGGCTCCCGAGCTCCACCACATCAAGCGACTCAAAAACTACTTTGTTACCTTCAGCATCCCACCCCGGCGACCGCGGGCTTCTGCGCAGCACAAGCGACAAGCCGGAGGGCCCCTATGTCAACGCGCTCGCGACGACGGCCGCATCCGCGTCGCGAAGGAACAGCCCGATTTCGTAATACACCCTCCACTACAAGGCGTCCCGTGAACTTCTCCCGATCCCTCGTCATCCCGATTCTGGCCCTTGCGTTCCTTCCGTCGGCGTCGCTTCAAGCGGGCGTTCCTTCCGCCCCCGGCCTGCGATTCGGCGACGACACTCCGCCCTACGAGATCAACACCGGCGAGCTCCGCCTCTCGCGCAGCCACAGCTTCGAACTCTGGCTCACCCCGGCCGCCGATTGCCCGGCTGGCGCGATCATCGTCGACGCCATCGGTCCCGGCACGCAACTCGGCGCACGGCTCCGTCTCGGCGAAGGCCGTGCGCTCGAGTATCACACCACGCTTCCAAAGCCCCTTGTCGCCCCGGAGCCCCTCCCTGCCGATCGACCCAGCCACATCGTCGGCGTCTTCGACTCTGGCAAAAAGGTGATCGCCCTCTACGTGAACGGACGGCCCGCCGCCGCCTACACGGCGACCACGGAAAACGTTCCGCTCCGCGTCGGCTCCGATCTGGACGGCCGCAACCGCTTCCGCGGCACCATTCACTCGCTTTCCGTCTATCGCCGGGTGCTCACCGACGACGAGGTCGCCCAAGCTTTCGCCGCCTCCGCTCCGCGCGACGGCCTGGCCGCGACGTGGACTTTCACGCCCGAATCCGCCGCCGCCACGCGCCTCGAATCCTCCACGGGGAAGGCCGCGCTCGTCATGCCGCTCCCGCTTCTCGGCGCCGCGCAAGGCCCCGTCGGGGACTTGAACCTTTGGTATCGCCGCCCCGCCCGCGAATGGGTCGAGGCGCTGCCCTTCGGCAACGGCCGCCTCGGCGGCATGGTCTTCGGCGGCATCGAGCGCGACCGCGTGCAGTTGAACGACGACACCATCTGGTCCGGCGCCCCCTACGATCCCGCCAATCCCGCCGCCCCCGCCGCCATCCGCGAGGCGCGCGAACTCGTCTTCGCCGGCAAACGCGAGGAAGCCGAGGCCGTGCTCACCAAGAGCGCCTTGGGTATTCCGCCGCGCATGGTCCAATACCAGACGCTCGGCAGCGTCATGCTCGACTTCGCCGACGAAGCGGACCGCGCCGTCACAAACTACCGGAGGTCTCTCGACCTCGATTCCGCCGTGGTCACCACGACCTTCACCCGCGGCGGCGTCACCTACACCCGCGAGGTGTTCTCCAGCTCGCCCGACCAGATCGTCGCCATCCGGCTCAGCGCCGATCAGCCGGGCAAACTGAACTTTTCCGCCACCTGGACCACACCCCATCCCGGCGCCGTCGTCGGCGCCGAGGACGGCCTTCTCACGCTCTCCGGCCGGGGTGGCGATTCCGACGGAAAACCCGGGGCCATCCGCTTCAAAGCCCTCCTACGCGCCCTTCCCGAGGGCGGATCGGCCACGATCAACGGGGACAAGATCGTCGTCGCAAAGGCCGACGCCGTGACGCTCCTCGTTTCCAGCGGCACCAACTTCGTCAACTACCACGACACGAGCGCCGATCCCGCCGCGCGCGCCGCCTCCGCCCTGGCCGGCGCCGAAAAGCACTCCTACGCCGAGCTCCGCGCGCGCCACGTCGCCGACCACCAGTCGCTCTTCCGCCGCGTCTCTCTCGACCTCGGCCGCACCGCCGACTCCGCGCTCCCGACCGACGAACGCATCAAGAAATTCACCGGCGCCAACGACCCCGCCCTGCCCGCCCTCCAGTTTCAATACGGCCGCTACCTCCTCATCGCCTGCTCCCGCCCCGGCACCCAGCCCGCCAACCTGCAAGGCATGTGGAACGACGCCCTCACCGCGGCCTGGGGCGGCAAATACACCATCAACATCAACACCGAGATGAACTACTGGCCGGCCGAGACCACCAACCTCTCGGAATGCGCCGAGCCGCTCTTCCAACTCATCCGCGACATCTCCGTCACCGGCGCCCGCACCGCCAAGGTCATGTATGAGGCGCGCGGCTGGGTCACCCACCACAACACCGACCTCTGGCGCGCCACGGCGCCCGTCGACTCCGCTGGCACCGGCGTCTGGCCCACCGGCGGCGCCTGGCTCACCACGCACCTCTGGGAGCACTACCTCTTTACCGGCGACAAAAAATTTCTCGCCGACGTCTACCCCGTCCTGAAGGGCTCCGCCGAGTTCTTCCTCGACACCCTCGTTCCCGAGCCGAAGCACGGCTGGCTCGTCACCAACCCCTCCCACTCCCCCGAGCACGAGGGCACCGTCGCCGGCCCCACCATGGACCTCGGCATCGTGCGGGACGTCTTCACCCAGGCCGCCAAGGCCTCCGAAATCCTCGGCCTCGACGCCGACCTCCGCGCCCAGGCCCTCGCCGCCCGGGAAAAAATGGCTCCGTATCAAATCGGCAAATACGGCCAGCTCCAGGAATGGCTCGACGACCGCGACAAGGCCAAGGACGGACACCGTCATTCCTCGCACCTCTATCCGCTCTTTCCCTCCGCCCAGATCACGCCGGAGACGCCGGAACTCTTCGCCGCCGCGAAGAAATCGCTCGACGGCCGCGGCATGCTCACCACCGGCTGGGGCATGGCTTGGAAGCTCAACCTCTGGGCCCGTGCGCTCGATGGCGAAAAGGCCCACGAACTCCTCGTCCTCCTCCTCACCCCGCCCAAAGGCGGCTCTCAAGGCGGCGGCGCGTTCCCGAACCTCTTCGACGCCCACCCGCCTTTTCAGATCGACGGCAATTTCGGCGCCACCTCCGGCATCGCCGAAATGCTGCTACAGTCGCACCGCGAGGGCCTCATCGATCTTCTTCCAGCCTTGCCCAAAGCCTGGCCGACGGGCTCGGTGAAAGGCCTGCGCGCCCGCGGCGGCTTCGAGGTCGATATCGAATGGCGCGACGGAAAACTCGTTTCCGCGGCCGTGCGCGCAACCGCCGATGGCCCGCTGAAGATCCGCCATGCCGGCAAATCTCGAGCCTTCACCTTGAAAGCTGGTGAAGGCATCGACTGGAACGGCCTGTAAGGCGGAGGTGTCGCGGCAGCCGAAAACGGCGTCGGCTTACTTGGCGCGAGGGAAGTCCTGTTCAACGATGAGAGCATTCGGGCCGTTGTCGCAAGACACCAATCCATCGACCGTGGATTGCTAGCCCCCCCCCTTCAGCCACCCCGCCCCAACGCACGACAAACGCGTTAGTTGCCTTCCTGCGTCTACTTACGCGCCACCGCCTGCGCAAACCGCTCTCGCTCTTTCCATGAACCGCCCCCCTACTCCATCCTCGCGTCGCCTGCGCGCGACCTTTTGGTCAACGCTCTCCGCGTTGCTTCCCCTGAGCGCCATCGCCGAGTCGGTCGGGTTTTAAACCGACGTCTACCGGTCCGCGAACCCCCGCGG
>CBIHRE010000267.1:0-6984 GCA_966212385.1 uncultured Akkermansia sp.
AAATTCTCTACTTGTATTCCGTAATTCCCATCGGCGTCTGCCTTAAACCCCAAATAGCGCATCAATTGGGTATCAAATGTGCGGGCCGCCGTCACCCGCCCGGTTTCGGCTACATGTTGCTGCAGGGCGATACCGAGCTGACGCAGGTTGCTGGCGGACTTGGCCACAGCGGCTTGCTTTCGCACCCGGCCAACGGTCGGAATTAGAATCGCCGCCAAAATACCGATGATGGCGATCACGGTGAGCAGTTCGATCAAGGTAAAGCCTCGGCGCCTGCGATAATATAAATCAGTCGGCCGGATAACCACGGCAGGGTTAGGGGAGTTCATAAGAGAAGGGGTTAAAACCAGCTTAATAAATCCCCGTCCAAGATCGTCGGCAAACCGTCTGATAGGCTACGCTTGAAAGCACGCCTCGGCATTCAACGGCCTTGGGCGCATTTGTTAATAGCGTAGCCTAATGCTCTTTTGCATGCGGGGAAAAGAATGCTTTCCATGCACATCCGCCCCGCGTTCGTCGCATACAAGCCCCCCTTTAATACATACGTCCACTACCTTAATCGGCGCCAGTCCCCGCATTTCCATGTCTCCCGCCCTTCATCGCCATATTCGGCTCATCACCTCGCTCAAGACGCTATCCGTCAGGGCTCTCCAGTTACTGGGCTTCCTTCTCGTGGCCGGATCGGCTGTAACTCTGGCCGCGCCCTCCCCCGCCGAAACGCTGTGGTATGCCCAACCCGCCGACCACTGGATGACCGAGGCCCTGCCCATCGGCGGCGGCTCACTCGGCGCCATGGTTTTCGGCCGCACCGACGTCGAACGCATCCAATTCAACCACGACACGCTCTGGACCGGACATGAAAAGGACACCGGCAGCTACCAGGCGTTCGGCGACGTCTTCGTCGCGCTCGGCCACTCCGCCCCCTCTGACTACCGCCGCGAACTCGACATCGACCGGGCCCTCTTTAGCGCCAGCTACCTCGCCGACGGCACCCGCTACTCCCGCGCCGCCTTTGCCAGCCACCCTGCCGATATCATCGTTTATAACTTCACCGCCGACCGCCCCGGCGCGCATTCCGGCCGCATCTGGCTTGCCTCCATGCACGCCGGCTCAGCCACCGGCCAGGGTGACACCCTCGCCATCGACGGCGAAGTCGGCCCGCGCCGCATGAACTACGCCGCCCGCCTGCGCGTGCTCCACCGGGGCGGCACCGTGCGCCTCGTCACCACCCGCGCCACCGACGCCGACACCATTCTCGCCACCGTCCCGGAGGTCTCCAAACGCAAACTTCCCGACGCCCACCTCGTCTTCGAAAACTGCGACAGCATCACCTTGGTCCTTGCCGCCGGCACCGACTACGCCCCCGACCGTGCCAAAGACTGGCGCGGCGCATCCCCCGGCCCCGCCGCCGAATCTCGTATTCAATCAGTAACTACATCAGGCCTCTCCGATCTCTTCGCCTCCCACGTCGCCGACCACCGGTCCCTTTACCGCCGCTTCCGCGTGGACCTCGGCACGACCGCTCCCGGCATCGCCAGTCTACCCACCGACGAACGCCTCCAAGCCTACCACGGCCAAAAGGGCTCCGACCCAGACCTCGAGGAACTCTTCGTAAACTATGGCCGCTACCTGCTCATCTCCTGCTCTCGCCCCGGCTCCATGCCCGCCAATCTCCAAGGCATGTGGAACGACTCCAACAACCCACCCTGGCGCTCCGACTACCACTCCAACATCAACGTCGAGATGAACTACTGGCCGGCCGAGCCGACCAATCTCGCAGAGCTCCACCGCCCATTCATCGATTACGTCTCTAGCCAGATCCCTGTTTACCGCGAACGAACCCGCGAGGAATACCGCCGCCCCGAACTCCCCGGCTGGACTATCCGCACCGAGAACGGCATCTTCGGCGGCGGCAGCTTCATCTGGAACCCGCCCGGCAGCGCTTGGTATGCCCTCCACTTCTGGGAACACTTCGCCTTCGGTCGCGACACCGCCTACCTGCGCGACATCGCCTACCCCGTCCTCAAGGAGGTCAGCGAATTCTGGGACGCCCTGCTCATCCGTCGCCCCGACGGCACCGTCGTCACCCCCATCGGCTGGTCTCCCGAGCACGGCCCGAAGGAAGAGGCCATCGCCTACGACCTGCAGATCGTCCACGACCTCTTCACCAACTACCTCGAAGCCGCCGCCATTCTCGACGTGGACGCCGAATTTCGCGCCCGCATCGCCGATCTCAGCGCCCGCCTTCTCGCCCCCAAGATCGGCAAGTGGGGCCAGCTCCAGGAATGGGAAACCGACCGCGACGACCGCACCAACAAGCACCGCCACGTCTCCCACCTCTTCGCACTCCACCCCGGCCGCCAGATCAGCTCCACCGCCACCCCCGATCTCTTCAAGGCGGCCCGCGTCTCCCTCGAAGCCCGCGGCGACGGAGGCACGGGCTGGAGCAAGGCGTGGAAGATCAACTTCTGGGCCCGCTTCGGCGAGGGCGACAGAGCATACTCCTTGCTCCGCGCCCTGCTCACCCCGACCTCCTCCACGAAGATCGAAATGATGAACTCCGGCGGCGTGTATCCAAATCTTTTCGACGCCCACCCGCCATTCCAAATCGACGGCAACCTCGGCGCCACCGCCGGCGTGGCCGAGATGCTCCTCCAATCCCATTCCGGCGAAATCGTCCTACTCCCCGCTCTGCCCGCGGCCTGGCAGGCCGGCTCGGTGACCGGCCTGCGGGCGCGCGGCGGCTTCGAGGTGGACCTCGCATGGACCGGGGGCCGCCTTGTTTCCGCCGTCCTCCGCTCCACTGCGGGCCAGCCCTGCCGGGTTCGCTACGGCGAGAAGACCATCAGCCTCACGGCGGCCATCAACGAAGCCGTCACGCTCAACGCCCAACTCACCCCCACCCCATCCGACCGATGACCTGCTCCGGAGCCGCCGCTCAGCCGGATCAAGCATGCGGCTTTTCCCCAATAGGGTTGGAATGGATGCCTTAGACGCGCGGAAGCCGGAAGTGTGAAGTTGGCTTGGACGGATCGGCCGATAGAATCACCCTATGCTGGTGTCATTGCGGTGTTTTTTCTTGTTGGTTATTCTTGGAAAGTTGGCCGCGGCGCAGGAGCTCACCGTGCCGGCCGTCGCTGACATACCGCCGTCGGAGGACTACGTTTTACGAGGGTGGGAAATCGGCGACGGATTGCCAAGCAACCGGGTGCCAGGCATCGCGCAGACGCCCGATGGTTATATCTGGCTGGCCACGTTCGAGGGGTTGGCGCGATTTGATGGTGCACGGTTCACGCCTTTCTGGGAAAAGGTCCGGCCGGGGCGGGAGCCTGATAGAATCCGGGCGGTTTTTGTCTCACGCGACGGGGCGTTGTGGTTCGGGCTGGACCAAGGCGGAGTCGCCCGATGGCTGGATGGTCGTTTGGAGACGGTGCTTCCTGTCGATACGGGCGGAAATGCGGGTGCGATTATTTCTTTCGCCCAAGATCAAGAGGGCTCCGTGTGGTTTGGCAGCGAAGGCCGGACTTTGGTGTTCCGTTGGGGAGAGGACGGCGTCTCTCGTTTTTCTACGGAAGACGGGCTCGTCGAAGCCGGCACAAGGTCGCGTGACACCTATGTCGCCACCACAAGACAAGGGCGCCTGTGGTTCTCAAACGCGACGGGTTGCGGTCCCTTCGAAGGGAGGCGGTTTCACGCCCTCGATCCCCAGGCAGGCGGGCATGTGCACCTCGCTCCTTCTGGAAAGGATGGAATGTGGGCGATTCGGGCCAGGTCGTTGATGCGTTACCACGCTGACGGCCGGAAGGACGTGGTGCTGAATCTGGGGGAGCTTTCCGTGCATGTGCTCCGCGAAGATGCGGCGGGCACGCTCTGGATGGGAACGAACAACGCCGGTCTGATCGGTTTTCGGAACGGGGTGTTCACAAAGGTGCAGATCGAGGGAACCGTGTTGTCGTTGTTTGAGGACAGGGACGGCGACCTCTGGGTTGGAACGTCGGCCGGAGGGGTGTATCGCTTGCATCCCCGACGATTTTTTTTGCGGCAACGAAAGGACGGGTTGATCGACGACGAAACGTATTCACTTTGTGAAGACACCGAGGGACGGCTGTGGCTGTCCGGACGCAATCGGATGCTGGTGCGCTCGACAGGGCCGGACCACCGGTCCTTCGTCACACCTCCCGGATGGACGAGTCGGTGGGGGGTGATGGCTGTGCATCCCGATCCGGCTGGCGGGGTCTGGCTCGGCACGCTCGGCGGTCTGGTGCATTTGCGAGACGGGATATTGACCCGGGAGGCCTTGTATGAGCCGCTTACCGCGTTGCTCGCAGACCGGCGGGGGGCTCTCTGGGCCGCCACGACCAACGGGGCGCTGTTTTGCCGGCGGGAGGGCGAGATCGACCGCATGCCGACGGACAATGGCTTGGTCCGCGTCCTTGCCCTAGCCGAGGACTCCGCCGGAGCGGTATGGGCGGGAACGTCCGAAGGGCGCGTGTTTCGACGGGAGGCCGGACAATTCGCGCAGGTGCCGATTCCGGGCTTACTGTCGACCCACGCGATCCGCTTCATCGTTCCGGACGGTCCCGACACGGTCTGGATCGGCGCCCTGGAAGGCGGGCTTTATCGATGGAGAAACGGCCAGATCGCACGCTTACCGGACGGGGCGGGATTTCCGGTCAACGATCTGCGTTCGCTCGTGATCACGCCAGAGGGCGATTTTTGGATTGGGACCGGCCGTGGGCTCTTTCATGCGCCACGGTCGGAGGTTGAAGCGTTTTTGGAGGGGCGCACATCGGTGTTAACTGGCGGCTCCTATGGACGCGACGATGGGCTGCCTACTGCCGAGTTCGCCTTGGGTTTCCGAGGCGCCACGACAAAAACACACGACGGCCGCGTATGGTTTGCAACCATGCGCGGTGCGCTGGAAATCCGACCGCTCAGCCGGCCGGCGCCGATGGTTCCCAGGTCGGTCTTGATCGACGGAATCTGGGTGGGCGACGCCCTGTTCGGGAGGGACTCCGCGAAGAGAGAGCTGAAATTGCCCTCGCGCCCTAGACAGGTGAAAATCAGCTACACCTTGCCTCAACTCAGCGAAACGGAAGGGCTTCGTTTCCGCTATCGGCTGATGGGAGGAAGCGACGAGGCTTGGGTGGAGAATGGCAGCCAGCGAGTGGTGACCTTTGCCGATATGTCCGCGGGAAGTTACCGTTTCGAGGTCGCCGCTCGCGAAGCAAGCGGCGCCTGGCTGCCGGGCACGGCTTCGGTGGTCTTCACCGTGCAAGCGGCATGGTGGGAAACAGCAGGGTTTCGCGTCGGCGCGGGCCTCGTCGGTCTCGCCGTGCTGGTTTGGCTGGTGCGGAAGATTGTGCTGCTGCGCGTGCGCGCGCGAATCCGCCGGCTGCAACAGGGACACGCGATCGAGCGGGAGCGCGCCCGCATCGCGCGCGACATGCACGACGAACTCGGGGCAAACCTCACCCACATCCGCATGATCAGCCAACTCGCCCACTTGGAGTCTCCAGAGGCCGCACGAGCGCGTCTGGTGGAGATCTCCTCCATCGCAGGACGCACGGTGAAGTCCCTCGACGAGATCGTGTGGGCGGTGAATCCGCTCTATGACACGCTCGCCGCGCTGATCGAGTATCTGGGCATGTTTGCGGCAACCTTCTTGGGGGCGGCCAAGATCGCCTGCGAGACCGACCTCCCCCGCGATCTACCCTCCTGTCCGCTTTCTGCCAGTGTGCGTTACCATCTTTTTCTCGCTGTGAAGGAGGCGCTCCACAACGCAGTGAAACACGCTGACGCGCGTCTAGTGCGCCTGCAGGCAAAACTGGACGGTGACCGACTGCACCTGATCGTAAGCGACGACGGGCGGGGATTTGCAATGGGCGACACACCGGCGGGCTCGGACGGCCTGCGGAATCTTCGCGCCCGCATGGCGGAATTGAACGGCGAATGCGACATCGAGAGCCTCCCGGGGCGGGGAACGCGGGTGGTTTTTATGTTGCGGTTGCCTCCTGCCAGTTCCGGTTTAGCCGCCGCCTCGAATGATTCGGATCTGCATCGTTGAAGATCACTCCCCCACGCGCGAGACATTGGTGCAGTTGCTCCGGCTCTCGCCGGATCTCGTCTGCGTTGGCGCCTACGATAGCGCCGAGCAAGCCGAGCGCGAGATCGGGCCGGCGCAGCCGGATGTGGTGTTGATGGACATAAACCTTCCCGGGCGCAGCGGTATCGAGTGCGTGGCGAAGCTGAAGCGGGCGCACCCTAAGATCGAGTGCATCATGCTGACGACCTACGAGGATACTGAGCTTATTTTCAGTGCTCTGCGTGCCGGGGCCAGCGGCTACCTTCTGAAACTAAGCGTCGTGGAGGAGCTGATCCCTGCGATTTGCGACGTGCATCGCGGAGGCGCCCCGATGTCGGTCAAGATTGCGCGTCGCGTGGTGACGCATTTCCACCAAATCGACAAGCCCGCCAGCGAGGTGGATACGCTCACGAAACGAGAGAGCGAGATCCTGGAACATCTGGCCCAAGGCCTGTCCTACAAGGAAATCGCGGCGCGGCTCGGGATCAGTCCGCACACGGTGGATAACCACCTGCGCCGTATTTACGAAAAACTCCATGTGCAGACGCGCACGGCGGCGATTGTGAAGTTCTTGAATAAGTGATCGGAAGCCAGCCGGCCACCTATGGCCGGCGTGCCCGTTTCGGAGGCAGAAGGCGGCCTATGCGGAGTGACGTGATCACGTCATACGAACTCACGTCATACCGCGAAAGGCGGGGATGTGGTTTAATGACCCGCGTCGTCCCTCTCCCCCCCTCGCGCGTCAACCTTAACGCCGGCTTACCGGCAACAAGTCCGATGGTTCACTTTTCCGAAAGTCAAATGGATGGATCTCCGCATGAAGGGAGTGGCCGACGGGTCACCATGCAGGACATCGCCGATAAGGTCGGCGTATCGCACGTAACGGTTTCTTACGCGCT
>CBIHRE010000268.1:0-6960 GCA_966212385.1 uncultured Akkermansia sp.
GTCACCACGCTTTTCCAGGACCCCGAGGCGTTTCGCATCCTCGTGGAGAGCATCGCCGGGGACGCGACGCGGCTGGGCGTGAACCTGATCGCGGCGATCGACGCGCGCGGCTTCATTCTGGGCGGCGCGCTCGCCTATCAGCTGCACCGGCCCTTCATGCTCGTGCGCAAGAAGGGCAAGCTGCCCTTCCGCACGGTGGGCGCCGACTACGCGCTCGAATACGGCAGCGCCTCGATCGAGATCCACGCCGACGCCTGCAAGGCCGGCGACCGCGTGTTGATCGTGGACGACCTGATCGCCACCGGCGGCACGGTGCTGGCGACGGCGGGGCTGATCAAATCGCTCGGCGCGGAGATCGCGGGCGTGGCGGCCATCGTCGATCTGCCGGAGCTGGGCGGTTCGGAGCGCCTGCGCGCCGCGGGCATCCGCGTGCACACGATCTGCAGCTTCACGGAGGAGGAGTGATTTTGATCACGGATGGCACGGATTTTCACGGATAGAGAAGTCTGAGATAAAACATGAGCGCGATAACGACAGGTGGGTTGACGATCTGGACCAACGCCGGTCTCGAGCCGGCGGCGCGGGCGAAGCTCGAGGCGGGGATCGCGGCCGGCGGGCATCGGCTCATGGTCTCGAAAAACGCCAACGCGTCCGTGCTCGCGGCGGGTGGCGCGGATCCGTTGCTGGCCGAGGCCGACGTGGCCTTCGGGCAGCCGGACCCGGCGGCTTGCCGCGAACTGGCGCGCCTGAAGTGGGTCGCGCTCACCAGCGCCGGCTACACGCGCTACGACAACGAGGAGACTTTCGAGGCGCTGCGGGTGCGTGGCGCGATGCTGACCAACGCGTCGTCGGTCTTTGCCGAGCCCTGCGCGCAGCACGCGCTGGCGATGATGCTCGCGCTGAGCAGGCAGTTGCCCGCCTCGCTCGCGGAGCAGTTGGGACCGCGGGGCTGGAAGTATTTCGAGCACCGCGCGGGCTCGCGCCTGCTCAACGGGCAGACGGTGCTGCTGCTTAGCTACGGCGCGATCGCGAAGCGGCTGGTCGAGCTGCTGGCGCCCTTCGGCATGAAGTTTTACGCGCTGCGCCGGCGGGCGTATTCGGAGAGCGGCGTGCATGTGATCGCCGAGGAAAAGCTGTCGGCGGTGCTGCCGCTGGCGGATCACATCATCAACATCCTGCCGGAGAACGAGGCGACGCAGAACTACGTGAACGCCCGCCGTCTCGCGCTGGTGAAGCCGGGCGCGTATTTCTACAACATCGGCCGCGGCCCGACGGTGGACGAGCAGGCGCTGATCGAGGCGCTGGAGAGCGGGCGGCTGGGCGGGGCTTATTTAGACGTGTTCGCGACGGAGCCGCTGCCGGCGTCGAGCCCGCTCTGGACCACGAAAAACTGCTGGCTCACGCCGCACACGGCGGGCGGGCGGGCGGATCAGGATCATGCGCTGGTGGAGCTGTTTTTGGGGAACTTGGCGAAGTTTACCGCCGGAGAGCGCGCGGGGATGAGCGACGTGGTCGTCGGGTGACGGGATCCGGGGGGGGGAGGCAGATTTTAACCGCGGATGGCGGTAATTTAGGCTTCTGGTTTCGCGGTGGGCGGGCGGGTCTCTGCGCCCGCTGCCTGGAGATCGAACCACGGGCGGAGGGACCCGCCCGTCCACCCTAAATCCGAAAGCAATCACGGTGTTGCCTGCGTCACGCGGAGGCGGGCGAAGAAGGCCGTCGTCGGCGCGGGGAAGGTGACGGCGAGCGTTTCGACGCCGCCGGTGGACGATTCGAGGGTGGGGATGGTGGCTGAGGCGGTCCAAGCGGAGGCGAGCGAGGGGGTGGTTTCGACGACGTAGACGAGGCCGGCGACGGAGGTCGGGCGGCGGAAGCGGAAGGTGAGCGCGTCGTTGGGTTCGCGTGAGAGGGCGGGGAGGGTGGACGGGCCGGCGTCGGCGGCGAGGGGGTCTAGGCCGAGGGCGTATTCAAGAAGCAGCGGCGCGCCGTCGCCGTCGGTGTCGGCCGAGGCGGCGGCGTTGGAGCCGGAGAGGCCGTGCTGCGCGGTCCAGGTGGCGAAGCCGGGCGTGAGCGTGATGGCGGCGGCGGCGCTGTCGGCGGAGCCGCCGGTGTTGGAGACGCGCACCCAGTAGGACGCGGCGGCGGTGAGGGCCGGGGTGGTGTAGCTGGAGCTATTGGCGCCGACTGGCGTGGAAGTGTCGCCGCTGGAGCCGCGATACCACTGGTAGGCGAGCGGATCGGAGCCGGTGGCGGTGACGGTGAGGGTGGCGGTTTGGCCGCCGTTGATCGACTGGCTGGTGGGCTGGGTGGTGATCGACGGGGCGAGGACGGGGTTGGTGTTGGCGGTGCGGAGCCAGTTCGATTTGGGCCAGGTGAGGCGGCCGGCGCCGGCTCCGGATTCGAGCACGAGGCGGAGGTTGGCGGGGTCGTCCATCGGCGGGGCGGGGTAGGGCGCGGAGCCGTCGGTGGTGTTCCAAGCGAAGGGAATAACCGTGGCTTGGAAGGGGCCCATGGGGTTGCCGGCGTCGGTGCTGTTGCCGCGGACGGTGGTGGTCGTGCCGTTGGCGTTGTGCAGGACGTAGATCGAGTCGAGGGCCTTGATCTTGCCGGTGTAGGTCGGGTTGGCGACGTCGGTCTGGTTGTTGCGCAGCGGGGTGAGGCAGTCGATGTAGACGGATTTCTCGACGAGGAGGGCGGCGCCTTCGGTGGAGATGGAACCGTTGAGGAAGGGGTTGAAGCTGTAGGTGTTTTCGAGGCTGAGCTGGGCGGAGGAGCTCATGGCGGCCTTGCGGGTGTCGCGAAGGCGCTTGGCGACGAGGGCTACGCTGTCGTCGACGTAGATGTTGTAGTTGTGGACCTGGCCGCCGCGGAGGCGGGGCACGCAGCGGTCCCAGATGTTTTCGAACCACTGGTGGTGGAAGGTGGCGGAGAGGAGGTTGTTTTCGCTGTCGAGCTCGGTCGCGCCCATGAGGTGGCACTTGTCGTGGCCTTGGATGATTTTGACGATGTCCTCGGTGGAAAATCCGTTCGTGCGGAGAAAATTGTAGAACGCGTAGGAGGCGCGGTTGGCTTCGAGGGCGGCGATCTGCTGGCGGACGAAGCTGTTGGGGTTGGTGGCGCCGTCGTCGCCGACGTAGCGGCACCACGAGAACGTGACGTTTTGCGTGCCTTTTTTGAGATCGACGATGCCGTCGTAGGTCTTGGTGAAGGTGCAGTGGTCGATCCAGACGTTGGAGACGACGGAGCCGTTGCTGAGGTCGATGAAGTCCCAGTCGTTGGAGTCGTAGTCGCCTTTGCTGGTCTCGTCCCACTCCCACATCTCGTCGAAGCGGAGGTTGCGGATGATGATGTTGGAGGTGCCTTTGATGTTGAGGCAGGTGTGGCGGATCGTGGAGCCGTTGGCGGAGAAGATGGTGAGGCCGCCGCCCTTGGGCACGACGTCGATGAGGCTGACGCCGGTGACGAGGAGGCGCGGGTGGAGCTTGGGCGGGGCGTGGGCGCGGAAGTTGCCGAGGGCGCGGGTGGCGTCGTCGACCTCGAGGTTGCCGAGGTCGAGGTCGTTCATGATCTCGATGACGCGGACGGCACCGGTGGTCTTGGAAGAGTCGTAGATCGCCTTAACGAATTCGTAGGCGGTGGTGCATTTGCGATAGGCGGAGCTGGTCTCGGCGATGACACCGCCGCCGGTGGTGCCGGAGCCGAGGGTGGCGAAGCCTTGGAGGTCGAAGGCGGACCAGGGCAACTCGGTGGTGACGGTGAGGGTGGCGGCGGAGCTGGGGACGGAGCCGAAGGAGTTGGTGACGACGACGTCGAAGGTGGCGCCGGAGTCGGCGAGTTGGAGGCCGGAGAGCGTGAGCGAGGAGCCGGTCTGGCCGGAGATCGGCGAGCCGCCGCGGCGCCATTGGTAGGTGAGCGGCGCGGTGCCGATGGCGGTGACGGAGAAGGTGGCGGAGGCGCCGACGTAGGCGGACTGGCTGGTCGGCTGGGCGGTGATCGAGGGCGGGCCGTTGACTGTGAGCGTGGCGGCGGAGCTGGTGGTGGAGCCGCCGGGCCCGGTGACGATGACGTCGTAGGCCGCGGCGTCGGCGAACTGGACGTTGTTCAACACGAGCGTGGCGGAGGTGGCGCCGGAGAGCGGCGAGGCGGCCTTGCGCCATTGGTAGGTGAAGGGGCCGTCGCCCGAGGCGGTGACGCTGAAGGTGACGTTCGTGCCGGTGGCGACGGTCTGGTTGCCGGGCGGCGTGCCGATGACGGGTGGCAGGAGGACGGCGAGGTGGGCGGAGGCGCTGGGGGCGGAGCCGGCGTAGTTGGAGACGACGACGGAGTAGTCGCCGGCGTCGGAGACGGATACGCGTGGGATCGTGTAGGTGGCCAAGGTGGCGTCGGAAATGGGCTCGGTTCCCTTGAACCACTGGTAGGAGAGCGGTGCGGTGCCGGTGGCGGTGACGGAGAAGGTGGCGGGCGCGCCCGCGGGGACGGTGAGATCGGACGGCGGCGTGCCGATGGAGGGCGGGACGGCGACGGTGGAAACGGTGAGCGTGGCGGTGGCGCTCGGGGTGGAGGAGACCGAGTTGGTGGCGACGACGGAGTAGTCGCCGGCGTCGTTCGTGGTGGCACTGGGGATGGTGTAGACGTTGGACGTGGCGCCGGAGATGGGGTTGACGCCCTTGAACCACTGATAGGTCGGCGCGGGGTTGCCGGCGGCGGTGGCGGTGAAGTTGACGGAATCGCCGAGCGAGACGGTTTGCGAGATGGGCTGGGTGGTGAAGACCGGCGCGCTGTCGGCCACGGCGGAGGTGGCGGAGAAGGCGACGTTGTCGATGGCGAGGATGTCGTGGGAGTTGGTCGTCGAGGTCGCGGTGTTGGAAAAGGTCCAGCGCAGCCAGAGCGTGGAGCCGGCGGGCACGCTGACGGGGACGGCGGTGACGGAGCGCGTCGCGGAGGACGGGGCGGTGCCGTTGAGGGTGGAGGCGGCGAGGTCGGGCAGGGTGGTCCAGCCGCTGGTGGTGGGAAGGTCGGCGGAAGTCGCGCCGACGCGGTAGGAAACGGCGACGGAGACGGTGCGAGTGTTGGTGGCCTCGCGCCACTGCTCGGCGGCGTAGGCGAGGGAGAACGAGTTCAGTTCGCGGCCGGAGTCGTTGACGAAGGCGAGGCCGAGGTGGGTGGGCGCGGAGGCGAGCTGGGTGTGGTAGGCGAGGGCCCGGTCGGTGTCGGCGGTGGTCGCACCGACGTCGGTGATGACGAGGTGGGCGGGGTTGGTGGCGGTGCCGTTGATGGTGGCGGCGGAGATGTTGACCGAGCCGGCGGAGTCGCAGGCATACCAGCCGGGGAGGGTGGTGTTGTTGGCCCAGGTGAAACCGCCGGAGAGAGGCAGCGTGTCGAACGTCTGGGCGTGGGCGGCGCCGCCGAGGACGTAGGTGGACGTGCCGGCCGTGCCGGAGGCGACGATGGAAATGTCGGCGTGGAGGGCGGGAAGCGCGAGCGCGCAGACGAGGGCGACTCGGAGCGTGGCGGCGCGATGCGCGGCACGGAGCAGCCGAGGCAGGACGGCGAGGAGCACGGCGGGGGGTGGGGTTGACTCCGGCGGAGGGACGAAACCGGAGATGGGGTCTCTCGTTTATGCCGTGCAGGCGAAGAGGCGGCGGGGAAAATCTTGCGCGTATTGTTGCGCGACGAAGCAGGGTATTTGCGATGGCCGGCGACCGGGGCTGGCGCGGCTTTCTAGTCCTCTTCGTGGTGGCGGTGGCGGAAGGGCTTGGCGGCGCGCTCGGCGGCTTTTTGTTTCCAGCCGGGTTTGCTGGCGACGGCGCTTGGTTTTCGGAGGGTGGGCGCTTTGGCGGCCTGTTCGGCTTTCAGCTTTCGGTAGCTGGCGAGGCGTTCGGGCGGGAGCGTGCCGGATTCGAGGGCGGTGCGGACTGCGCAACCGGGTTCGTCTTCGTGGCGGCAGCTCGTGAAGCGGCAACGCGTGGCGAGTTCGGCGATGTCGGCGTAGGCCTCCTCGACGGCCTCGTCGGCGTCCCAGAGCTGAAGCTCGCGCATGCCGGGCGTGTCGATGATGAGGGCGCCGCTCGGCGCGAGGACGAGTTCGCGGCGCGTGGTGGTGTGGCGGCCCTTGGCGTCTTTTTCGCGGACCTCTCCGGTGGGGAGTTCGGCGTCGCGGGCGAGACGGTTGATGAGGCTGGATTTGCCGACGCCGGAGCTTCCGAGGAAGGCGAGGGTGCGGCCGGGCGCGGCGTGGCCGCCGAGGAGTTTCAGCCCGCGGCGGGTGTGGCTGCTGGTGACGACGACGGGCACGCCGGGGACGAGGCGCTCGATTTCGGCGCGGACGGACTCGGGATCGGGATGGAGGTCGGCCTTGTTGAGGACGATGACGGGCGCGGCGCCGGAGTCGCGCGCGGCGACGAGGAAACGCTGGATGCGCTTGGGGTTGTAGTTCCGGTCGAGGCCGCTGACGAGGAAGACGACGTCGATGTTGGCGGCGATGATCTGCTGCGATTGCTCGCCGCCGGCGGCCTGGCGGGAGAAGCGGCTGCGGCGCGGGAGCAGGGCGTGGAGCTGGGCGCGGCCCTCGGCGCCGGCGATGGGCGTGACGGCGACCCAATCGCCGACGGCGGGAAAGCGGTCCGGGTCGCGTTTCGCCTCGTGGTGGAACTTGCCGGTGCATTCGGCGAGCAACTCGCCGCGGGCGGTGATCACGGCGTAGTAGTGGCGGCGCAGTTCGACGACGACGCGCGCGGGTTCGAGGCCGGCGGCGGCGTGCGGCGCGAAAGCCTCGGCCCAGGCGGCGTCCCAGCCGTAGGGGGCGAGCGGGTGGTCGACGAGATTGGACATGATTTAACGCAGAGACGCAGAGGCGCGGAGAAGACGGAAGAGGTCGGACAAATGGGGAATCAGTATCTCTGCGGCTCTGCGTCTTGTATGTCTAGCCCCGTGAAGCCGAGAGAGGGTGAATCCGCCGAA
>CBIHRE010000269.1:0-6957 GCA_966212385.1 uncultured Akkermansia sp.
CGCCGGCATGGAGCGCGGCGCCGTCGCCCAGTTCGCGCGCAACGCCTCCGCCACACTCGAGTATTCGAAGACGGTCTACAGCGGGCTGGAGCAGCTCAAGAAGGTCTCCGACCGCGCCGGCGAACTCGCCGTCCTCGGCCAGGGCGGCCTCGACGCCGACGCGCTCCGCTCCTACGCCGCCGAGGTCGACCAGCTCATCGAGCAGGCCGCCAGCCTCGGCAACACCCGGCACGGCGGCGATTACGTCTTCGCCGGCACCGCCGTCGACACCGCCCCATACGCGCTCACCCGCGGCGCCGACGGCAAGATCTCGTCGGTCGCCTACGCCGGCGACACCGGGCGCATCTCGGTGCCCATCGCCGAAAACTCCACTCTCCAGCCCGGCGTCGATCCGGCCACCGACGCCGGCCTCGCCGATTTCATGAACCAGCTGGTGGCCCTACGCGACGCCCTCTCCGCCGGGGATTCGGCCGCCATCGGAGGTCTCCGCGCCGGCCTCGCCGCCTCCGAGGATCTGGTCGTCGACGCCATTTCCTCCCAAGGCGCCGTCCAGCTCCGCATCGAGGTCGCCCAGGCGCAGCAAAAGTCCCGCCTCCAGGAGCTCGAGCGCCAGATCTCCGCCGACGCGGACGCCGACCTGCCCGAGGTCATCGTCCGCCTCAACCAGACCAGCCAGGCCTACGAGGCCGCGCTCTCTTCCTCGTCCACGATCCTCAAGCTCTCGCTCCTCGACTACCTCCGCTAAGTCCGTCCCCGCCACCGACTCGTTCTCATTCTCGTTCTCTTACTCGTCCTCCCGCCGCAGGCGGAATCCGAACCACCCGGCGGGAGAACGAGAACGATCAAGAGAACGAGAACGATGTAACCAACTCCGTGTCGCCCATCACCTCTTTCCTTCCGCCAACCCCGCCCACTTCCCATGAAAGTTCTCGCCGAGACCCTTCCCGCGCCCGCCGCCGACGCCACGCCGCCCGCGCTCGAGCTCCGCTTCGCCTCCGGCATCGTCGGCTTCCCCGAGCACCAGCGCGGGGAGATTTTTCACCTGCCGGACCAGCTTCCCTTCCAGTGGCTCCGCCTCCACGGCCCCTCGCCGCTGCACTTCGTGGTCATCGACCCCTGCGGCATCGTCGCCGACTACGCCCCTGAGCTTTTCGACGACGACGCCGCCGCGCTCGGCATTGCCTCCGCCGCGGACGCGCTCATCTTCAACATCGTCACCGTGAGGGACGATCCCTCGCGCGCCACCGTCAACCTCGTGGGTCCCGTCGTGGTCAACCGCCACACCGGAGCCGCCCGCCAGGTGGTCGTCGCCAACCATTCCGCCTATAGCGCCCGCCACCCCCTCGTCACCCCCGCGTGACCTTCCCGCCATGCTCGTCCTCACCCGCAAGGTAAACGAAGCCATCGTCATCGGCGACAACATCGAGATCCGCATCACGCGGATCGACGGCGACGTCGTGAAGATCGGCATCCAGGCCCCGCGCGAAATCTCCATCGTGCGCAAGGAGGTCCTGATCGACATCGCCGCCAGCAACAAGGCCGCCGCCGTCGCCGCGCCCGCCCCCGGCGCCGCCGCCCCGCGCCTGCCCGTCCTGCCCCGCATCGCCGCCAAACCCTGAGCCCCTCCACCGCTCCGCCCCCCGCGGTCCCTCCACGCCTCCGTCCTCCCGACACCATGAATCTCGGCCACGACTACCTTTCCCTCGCCGCCGGCCTCACCCGCGCCGACGCCCGTCTCGACACCGTCTCCGCGCGCGTCTCCTCCGGCCGCCGCATCGATCGCCCCGCCGCCGACTCCGCCGGCGTCGGCCAGGTCGCGCATCTCGATTCCGAGCAGACGCGCCTGCGCGCCGCTGAGGTCAACGTGCAGAACGGCGTCAGCCGCCTCCAGGCGACCGACAGCCAGCTCTCCGTGATGGGCAAGATCGTCACCCGCCTTTCCGAGCTCGCCTCCCTCGCCACCGGCCCCGCCCAGGTTTCCTCCGACCGCGCGCAATACGCCGCCGAGTTCGGGCAACTCCAGTCGCAGCTCCGCCAGATCGTCGGCGGCTCCGCGACCGAGATCGGCGGCGCCGGCGTGAACGAGCCCCTCGGTCGTTTCAACGACCGTGAACTCTTCGGCTCCGGCCCCGCCGACCGCCTCGCCATCGGCGCCGAGTCGGCCGACAGCCTAGCCCTTCCCGTGATCAATCTCCGCCAAGGCGCCGTCGGCGCGCTCATCAAGCAGGACTCCGCGGGCAACTTCACCCAATCGCTCGCCGCCGGCGACTCCGCCGCGCTGGGCGAGACCCTCCGCGCCGCGCTCGCCCAGATCGGCGATTCCCGCGCCTTGGTCGGCGCCGGCCAGAGCCGGCTCGGCCTCGCCGCCGGCATGCTCGCCACCGCCGACGCCAACCGCGAGGCCGCCCTCGGCTCGATCCAGGACGCCGACCTCGCCGCCGAGACGACCGAGATGGCCCGCCTCAAGATCCTCTCCGAAGGCCACACCGCGATGCTCGTCCAAGCCCGCGACGTCACCGCCAAGCTTCTGCCCCTGCTGGCGCGGAACTGAGCCGCAGGTGAGGAGCGTGAAATTGCATGGCCAACTAACTAAGCGTTTCGAGCGCTGTTTGAGCAGGGCCGGCCACCGCCGCAATTTTAGCCGCCAAAGCTGCTGGATTGAGGCTCCATCTCCTCACGATCCGAGGTCTGGCCCCTAAGGGCCGGACCTTTTTAGTTCACGCGGCGGCATACGGAGCCTGATTGCCCGAGCTGTTGAACCTTGGCGTTGAGGGGGCGGGGCCCGGCGTTTGAGGCTCAAGAGCTTGGAAACCGAGGCTCGGCAACCTCAAGTCCGAGAACCAGGAGTCTCAGTTTGGTTCCTGATCCTCGCGGTTGAGGTTCTCCATCCTCAACCGCGAGCTCTTGGGAGCCTGAGGTGCGACGATCCGGGACCAAACGAGGATCAACCATGTCCATGCGGCGCTTCGCGCTTACGAGCGAGCCGTTAGGACTGGGATTTCTTTCTACGCAACGCGGCGGCTGCGGCGCCGAGCGCGGCGAGGGCGCCAAGGAGCCACCACACGGCATGGGAAGGTTTCGCGGGCGGCGCGGCGGGGCCGGGGCGCTCACGGCGGGCGGAGGAGGCGGCGCGGGGGCGGGAGCCGGATTGGGCGCGGGGCTGGCGTTCTTCCGCTCTTGTTCCGCTTGCGCGGAGGCTTCGGCCCGGGCTCTGGCGGCCGGGTGGACCGGGAAGACTTGGCCGGGCTCGGGCCGAGGAATTGGCATGTAATCAAGGTCGACGACCTTGCCTTCATGCAGACGCACAAGCTTGTCCACTCTGCTTCTATTAAAAGAGATATGGTCGGTGAACTCCACGGTTTTCACATACTCGATCACCTCGGGGCGATGGCGCCATGGCGAAAAGAGATAATAGAACCCTAAAGAGATCAGCGGATACGATTGCGTGCCGACGAGGTTTTCAGAGCCTCCTACGGGCATCGCTCGAAGCGCGGAGATGACCGCTTGCGCAGCCTCGCGCTTTTTTCCCTCGGAAAGCACAGGGTCGTAATAGGCCAGATTCCACGAGAAGCGCCAAATGTAGTCCCCCACGCAGTAGTAAGCCGCCCCCTTTGGATCACGCGTCTCACCGGTCCCTCCTTCCAGAATATGGCTGACGATTTCCTTCATGTGCATCCCGCTACTGATATAGCGGTCCACCACGGCCGGGCTCTCGGCGAAATAATTCGCCCACTCTTCGGGGGTGGCTTCTGCCTTGGAAATAACCCTAACAATCGAGTGCTCCGCAGCCATCAAATCGTTAAATTCTCGAAATGTGGTCTCCCGCGCCTCCTCAATGGCGTGAAGATGGCTCACTAGAAAAAAGAAAACGAACAGAGACAGTTTTTTCATAGCATTCAGGGGATGAATGATTGTTGTTCTGCGGTGATGCGGCGATGGCCACCGAAGCTATCATCATCTGGCTCAAGTCCTGCCGTCATCAGATTACGGGTCTTCTCTTCCACGCTTGCATCGCTGCGGTAGTTGAGGGGGCTCCCGCCGATACCGCTGGCGGGGCCACCAAAGTGTCCGCGATTGGTGAATACGTGACCGAACTCGTGCGCTACAGTAGCCTTATCGGCAAACTGGGTTGCGGCGACAAAGATAGTGTTGGCATAAAACGCGTTCGCGGGCCCGATCACGGCGGGAATAAACGACCGGCCATCGATAGCACCAGTCTCATCGACCATCTGCGGAACGTAAAAAATGTCGATGACAGTCGTGCCGCCGGTGCCCCACGTTTCGACGATCGTCTTGGGGATCGGCGCAATGTTGGGGAAACCGTCGGAACCGGGCTCAAGGGTTGCAAACGCTTGGGCTAGTTTCGCACCAAACTCCTCGCTGGCGGGCTGGATGATTGCCTGGCTGCCCCGCACGAGTTTTATGCCCGCCTGCGCCCAGCGTTCTTGCGCGATGCGGAAGGCTTCCGAGGGGATCGCCCATGGATCGGCTGACCCGGTGGCAGGTTCCCAACCAAGTTCATTACCGAGGTATGCTTTCAAGACGAATATATTGCAGGTGTAGGTGCTGCGGACGGGGACGGTGGCGTGGAAGTCGACGGGGATGTCGCCGAGCGCGAGGGTCGTCACGGCGGTGACGCGAAATTTCCCGCCGAGCTGGATCTTGTGGGTGCGGTCGTTGAGCGCGTCGTCGTCGACGCCGTCGGCGGGATGCTCGTCGTCGAGTTTGTCCGAGACCAGAAGCTGGGCGTGGCTGATGAGGTCGGAGCCTTCGGGGTGCAGCTGAAGGGGACTCGGATCGTCGTCGTAGGCGGAATCGGGATTATCGGCGGTGCCGACCTTGATGGTCACGTCGCCCAGTCTCGCGGCGCCGGGGAGGCGGACGTGGAAACGGTCCGGATCGAGGTCGATGTTCAACGTGGTGGAGGCGCCGGTGCCGGAAAGGACGCCGGGCTCCGACATCTTGGCGACCTTGAGCTCGGTGACGGGCTGCTTGTCCTTGTTCACGATCTCCAGCACCAGCGGTTGGAGGTAGAAGTGTCCGCTGAGTTCGTCGGAGTTGAGCAGGTCGGGATCAAGGTCCCAGACTTCCGATTGCTCGCCTTCGCCGTTCCAAGACCAGGCGGCGAGGATCTCGGGGTGCGCGCTTTCATCGATGTCCGGCGTGGAGGGCTTGTCGATGGGTTCGAAGACGACGAGGTAGGTGATGGAGTGGCGGGCCTCCTCGGGCGTGTTGGGCGGCCAGGCGAGCTTCACTTGCATGCGTTGGTAGGAGTAGCCGAGCTCGTCGGTGGAGAGGATGCGGTAGGCGTGGGGCGTGCCGTCGGCGAAGCCGTCGTTGGGAGGCGGTTCCTTCGGGTAGGGCGGAAGTTTGCCCTTGGTGCGGACTTTTAGCTTCTTGGTGGTGTTCTCTTCCGTGAGCTTGGAACTGACCGCAAGGGGACCGGTGCAGTCCGCATAGTCGTTGGGCGGATCGTCGTAACCGTCGAGGTCCACGACGCCGCGTCGAACGGTGGGGGATTGCACGTCGCCGCCGCCGGTAACGTAGGTGTCGCCGCTCACGGCGGAGGAGCCGTCGTCGGGATCGATCTCGGTGACTTTGGTGCCAGAGGTTTTGACGGGGCCGCTTTCGGGGCAGCCGCCGCTGAACTGCTGTTTGAGCGTCTCGACGAGGTAGCGTTTGGGCGGGCTGAGGACTTGGTAGGTGTCGAAGCCGTATTTGGGGCGCCAAGCGGATGCCGCGCGAATGAGCACGCGGTGGCCGGCGGGGGCGAAGGCGGGAGGTGCCGGCGGGGTGGGAGGCGCGGGCGGTGTGGGTATCGGCGGGCCGCTGGAAATCGGGCGGTCGGGATCGGGAAGCGGCGGGGGCGGGCCAGGCTGGACGGGGTCGCCGCCGGCGTCGAATTCCTGCCCATCGGGCATGCCATTGCCGTTGGTGTCGGGGTCGTGGCGGTCGGTGCCGTGGATGATTTCCTCGAGGTCGTTGAGGCCGTCGTTGTCGCTGTCGTGGTCGGCGAAGTGGTCGTTCTGGAGCGGGTCGGTGCCGAGGCCGACTTCCTTGCCGTCGGAGACGCCGTCGCGGTCGGTGTCGGTTTTGTTCGGATCGGTGCCGCGGGCGAGTTCTTGCGCGACGGTGAGGCCGTCGAGGTCGTAGTCTTCGAACTGGTCGGGGATGCCGTTGCCGTCGCTGTCGGCCTTGTTGGGCTGGAGGTATTCCCAGTCGCCGTCGGGAAGGAAGATGAGCAGGCCGATCTCGGTTTTGTCGCCGATGCCGTCGCCATCGGTATCGACGAGGAAGGGGGAGCTGTGGTGGGAAAACTCCTCTTGGTTGCTCAAGCCGTCGGCGTCGAGGTCGAGGGCGTAGGGATCGTCGTAGGTGCCGGCGATGTGGCGGAGCGGACGAATACGCGGGGCGAATCGGTGAAGAAGCCGTAACTTACGGCGGCGTCGCGGCCGGTCTCGATGACGGGAAAATACTCCCAGGTCGCGAGGTCGGTGCTGCGTTCGACGAAATAGGTGCGTCCGAGGCGCGCCCAGTAGGCGAATTCGTAGGCGCCGGGCGTGTCGGAGACGGCGCGGAAGCGTTGGTTTTCGTTGTCGGTCCCGTCGGTCGAGGGGCCGGTGGGCTGGAAATCGTTTTGCGCGAAGGCGGCGGGGGCGCAGGCGAGGGTGGCGATCAGCAGGGCGAGCGCGAAGGCGAAGCGGGACATGGAGAGCGAGGAACTGGGAGCGGGGAACCGGAGGAACGGAGGACGGAGACCGAAGTGGCTGCGAGGCCGAGGCGGGGCGGTGGCTGAGCACAGGCGGGAGGCCTGTGTCGCGGGCATCACCGGATTTTCCAGAAGAAGACTTTTTCGTCCCGCGGCTTGGGCGGCTGCGTGGCGGCCTGGCGGGCTGCTTCGGCGGCCTCGGCCTCGCGGCGGGTGAGATCGGCGAGTTGTGCGACCAACTCGGCGCG
>CBIHRE010000270.1:0-6937 GCA_966212385.1 uncultured Akkermansia sp.
CCGGCGCAGGACTACGACTTCCTGCTCAAGAACGGCGCGGCCGCGATCTTCGGCCCCGGCACGGTCATAACGAAGTCCACGCTCCGCACGCTTGAGCTTCTGATCGAGCGCCTCGGCGAACCGATCGCGGCCTGAGCTGTTCCCCTGGAGGGCGGGCCTCCGTGCCCGCCTTCCGAGGCGCGGACAGCGCCGCGCCCTCCAACCGAGCCACCATGCCCAACCAGACTCATGCCATTCACGACGGTTGCCCGCAGCCGCGCCCCGACTGGGTGCCGCCCGAGTGCGCGTCGGATCCAGCCTTCGCCACCTGGGTCATGCAGGGCGTGCGGCCCTCCGGCGCGAGCGTCGTGGCCACGCCGATACGCCGCCGCGCGACGCTCTCGACCGTGGACTACGTTCGCGGCGTCCTGGCACGAGACACGAGCATCATCGGCCGGGCGATCACGCTCGTGGAAAGCAACGCCCCCGCCCACCAGAGGCAGGCGCAGGAGGTTCTCGACGCGCTCATGCCGCACACCGGCAAAGCGCGTCGCGTCGGTCTCACCGGTATTCCCGGCGCGGGCAAAAGCACCTTCATCGAGGCCTTCGGGCTTCAACTCGCCGAGCAGGGCCACCGCGTCGCCGTGCTCGCGATCGATCCTTCGAGCGCCGTCACCGGCGGCAGCATCCTCGGCGACAAGGTGCGCATGGAGAAACTCGGTCGTCATCCGAACGCCTTCATCCGTCCTTCGCCCTCGGGGGGCTCGCTCGGCGGCGTGACGCGCAAGACCCGCGAGGCCATCCTCGTTTGCGAAGCGGCGGGCTACGACGTCGTGCTGGTGGAGACGGTCGGCGTGGGGCAGAACGAGGTCGCGGTGCGCGCGATGGTCGACGCCTTTGTCGTGCTGCTCATCGCCGGCGCGGGCGACGAGATGCAGGGTATCAAGAAGGGCGTGATCGAGCTGGCCGACCTGCTCGTGATCAACAAGGCGGACGGCGAAAACATCCCGCGCTGCCAGGCTGCGCTGGCCGAGATGAAGCGCGTGCTGCACTACCTGCGCCACGCCACCGAAGGCTGGCAGACGACGGTGCAAACGGCCTCCGCGCGCACGGGCGACGGCGTGGCCGACGTGTGGACGACGCTCGGGCAATTTTTTACCACGGGCGAGCGCACCGGCTCCACGGCGCGCCGCCGCCGCGAGCAGGCCGTGGCGTGGATGCACGCCTTGGTCGAGGAGCACCTGCGCACGGATTTTTATGAGACGGAGATGGTGAAGCTGCGTCGTCCGGAGATCGAGCAGGCGGTGGCGAACGGGCAAAAGGCGCCCCTCGCCGGCGCACTTGCACTGCTGGCCGCGGGCGGGCGTCGTTAACCGGCTTGGCCGCCGCTTCCGTTCTTGAGGTAGGCTCGGCTCAAGCCGAGCCCCAGCGCCCATAGCGCCAATCCGGCGAAACCAGGCACCAGGTGGCGCCAGTCGACATAACCTACCCAGAAATGGACGCCGAGGGAGGCGGCGTAGGCCGGCGCTCCGAGTCCGAGCATCGCGGTCCAGACCCAGGCGGCGCCGCGTCGGTAGCACCAAAGCACGGTCAGAAACATCGCCACTCCGGAGGCCAGCAACATCCCGCCCAGCGTGGCCCTGTCGTGGGCGACGACACCCCACATCTTGGGACCGAGTTCCGCGGCCTGCTCCCGCGTGATGCAGAGAAAGGCGAGGTCTTCGCTTACGAAGACCGAACTCATGCCGATCCCGAGAATCACCGCGCCGGCGATGAGGAGCCCTGCGGCGTGCAAAAGCCAGAGAAGCTGTCCCCATTGGGCGGGCAACCATGCCGCGTCTTCACGATCGATGGCGTGCGACGCGCAGGGCGCGACCTCGTCGGCGCCGCTCATGATCTGCACGGTAAGCTAGAAAAGCGCCACGGCGACGAAGGCATGCAGGGCGTCGAAGTAGCCAAAACCGAAAAAGGCGAAGAAACTCGCGAAGCCCGTCAGCGAGGACGCCACGATCGCGCTTTTCGCCCCGTGTGCGCCCCGCCGCGCTCCGTGCCAACCGAGCATGGCGTAGAGCCAGCCGAGGCCGAGCATCGTGCCCGCCAAGGTGCCGCGGTCATGCGCCATGAAGGCGAAGAGCTTGGGCGAGCCGAGGCGTAGCGCGTCCACGCTCAATCCCAGGTAATGCTCGTCGTAGGGCAGGAGCACGCGGCCCAGCGAGAGGGCGAGCGTCGCCAGGCCTCCGGCGAACATCGCAACGCCCAGCGTGGTCGCCCATGGCCAGGCACGACGGAAAAGGCCGCCGGGCGATGCCGAATCGGGGACGGTCGGGGCGACGAGAAGAAGAGGCGCATTGGCGAGCAGGGCTTCGTTGCAACGTTTCACCAATCCCGGGCCGCGGAATACCAAGCCGGCGTCGATCAGCACGAGATCCGCTCCCGCCGCGATCAGGGACAGAGCGTCTGCCGGGCCGGCAACGCCGCCGGAGACGATCAAAGGCGCGTCCTTGGGCAGGTTTTCACGCCAGCTTCGGACACTGGCCGGCAGTGCGGACGGAGGCGAGGCGGGGACCTGCCACGCTCCCGCAGCGCAGCGGCGTCCCACCTGAAGAACCGCGCCCGGAGATCTTGAAAGGTCATTTGGCGGCGAGTCATCCCACGCATAAACGGGAAGCAGGACATCCGGCTGAAGGGCGAGAAACTCCCGACCCGATGCATCGCGGTGGCGGCGGAGGAGCGGGACGAGCGGGTTCGGCGTCAATCGAGCGTCGGTTGCCACGTCGCGGGATCCGGTTTGTGGCGCCCTGAGCTCCTCGTCGACGAGCGTCTCGTCCTGAGCCCGTCCGACGTTTTGTCCGCCGAGCGCGGGGACCTCGATACAGGCGACGCCAAAACGGGCCAGGCCGCCGGTGGCGCGTGTTTCCGGATCGACGCGCCAGCCGAGCCCGATGCGCGAAGGGAAATCGACGCCGCCGACACGGATGACGAGCCGGGGATCGGGCGCCATGTGCCCGAGAAAATCGATCAGCTTTCGCCCCGCGCGAGAGCGTCCGAGCGTTCCGATCACGCCCAAGGCGAGCGCTCGCCCTTGCGAGGCGGGCAGGGCGAACAAGACGCGGCGAGCCACGGTCCGATAGAACCAATCGGGCATCGGATGATTCCGGCGAGATGCCTGGTGTCGGCCAAGCGTTTCTTTTTCGACCGAGCCGCCTGCCCGAGTCGTTGCACGGAGCCTGGCGGGCGCGGGCTTGGCTCGCGTCCCTTGGGATAAAGCGCGCGCGAATTGGTTTTCGCCATATTGCGCCTCGTGTCGGCGCAGCAGGCGCATACGGTTCGGCCATGACCCACGACCCCCATGCCCAGGTGGATCAGGCTGTTTTGGATATGATCGAGCATAGCTCGGCCGGCGTGGTGCCGCATACGCCGACTTATCAGGATGCCCTTCGTCGCCTGATCGCTTCGCACCAAGTGTATCCCTCGGCGGACCATAAGGGAGGCTGGGTGACGGTGCGCTCGCTCACCAAGTTGCCGGCCTTTTACGCGGGCAACCTGATGGATTTCGCCGCCGGCAAGATCGCGGCCGACGCGATCGAGCCCGACGCGGCGATCTATGATCGCTACGTGGCGTCGTTGCCCGAGGCGAAGCGAGTTCGGGCCGAGGAAAGCCGGGCCTTGGTGGTCGCACGGAAGGCGCGCCATCGCGTGCGGCACGGGGTTCAGCACGCGGCGGATCCGGTGCACAGTTTGTTTCTCGTTCCCGGCACGGGCGCGCACGCCGGGCTGCCGGGCAACTATCTCCACGGCGCGCTTCACGAGGTCGAGGGCGGGGCCTGGTGGCTGGACATCCACGACGCCGAGGACGGTTTGTCCCGTTGCCGGCTCGGCGGATTGACCGAGGCGGTCGCGAAGCTCGAGGAAGTGCTGGCGAGCGCGCCGTTTCAGTTGGCCGAGCTGGATGCGCTGGGTTTTGTCGCGACATAGGGCCGGGAGGCGGGCGTGGCGCGTCGGCGGCGCGAGCACGGGAGGGCCTTCGCTTTTTTCGTTAAACCACGCCCGCGGTTGCCAATCCTGATTTCGCCGCGAAGCGTGCGGAAATGAGTCCCCGCAACCCCCTCGGCCTCCTGGCCGCTTTTGTCCTTATGTGTTCCGCCGCCGCTTTCGCCGCCCAGCCGGTTTCCGTGGTTCGCTCCGGCGAGGTGTGGCTCGACACGGAAGGCAAGCGCATCAACGCGCACGGCGGCGGTCTGTTGTATCACGAGGGAACCTACTACTGGTATGGCGAGATCAAGGAAGGGAAGACCTACCTGCCCGAGGTGAACGCGAGCTGGGGCGGCACGCGCGTCGATGTCGTCGGCGTCTCCTGCTACTCGTCGAAGGATTTGTTGAACTGGAAAAACGAGGGCGTCGCCCTTGCCGCGAAGCCGGGCGGCGATCTCGACCCCAAGCTCGTGCTCGAGCGGCCCAAGGTGGTCTACAACGCGAAGACGAAGAAGTTCGTGATGTGGTTCCATAGCGACAGCCTCGACTACGCGGCGGCGCGCTATGGTGTGGCGGTGTCGGATTCGCCGACGGGCGGGTTCGCTTATCTCGGCAGCGCGCGTCCCCACGTGGAGGAGTGGCCGGTCAACGTCACCGAGGCGCAAAAGGCCGACAAGGCGAGCGCTCTGGTGCGCGACTTCCCGAAGGGGCAGATGGTCCGCGATCTCACGGTGTTCGTGGACGACGACGGCAAGGCCTATCTTTTCGCGGCGTCCGAGGACAACCCGACGATGCACATCTCCGAGCTGACGGACGACTATCTGAAGACCACCGGCAAATATGTCCGCGTGTTCGAAGGGCGCTCGATGGAGGCGCCGGCGGTTTTCAAACGGAAGGGCAAATACTACATCATCGCCTCGGGTTGCACGGCGTGGGAGCCGAACGCGGCGCGCAGCGCGGTCGCGGATTCGATCTGGGGGCCCTGGACCGAGCTCGGCAATCCATGCCAAGGCGAACGCGCCGAGATCACGTTCCACGGGCAAAGCACCTACGTGTTGCCGATCGCGGGCAAGAAGGACGCCTACGTCTTCATGGCCGACCGCTGGATCAAGGACGATCTGCCGGATTCGCGTTATCTTTGGTTGCCGATCGAGTTTTCCAAAGACGGGAAGCTCGAGATCCGCTGGCGCGACCGCTGGTCGCCTTCCGATCTGCGCTGAGCCGGCGGGGTGGCGGGCGTGTTCCCTTGCCGACGCGTGGCGGACAAACCACAGGCGGAGGGCCCCGCCCGTCCATCGGGAGCACGGATGTGATCGGCCGTCGGTATCAGCGACCGCCGAGAACCGATTTGAGGACGCGGCCGAGGTCGCCGACGCGATAGGGCTTGGTGATGTAGCCGACGAAGCCCATCTCCAGGTAGCGCTTGATCATGTCGTCGTCGTCGTAGCCGCTGGTGACGATGGCGCGCACGTCGGGGTCGAGCTCGCGCAGGCGCTTGAAGCACTCCTCGCCGCCCATGCCGCCGATGACGGTGAGGTCGAGGAGGACGGCGTCGTAGGGGCGCTTGAGATTTTGGTAGCGGCGGTAGAGCTGGAGGGCCTCGTCGCCGTTGCGCGCGACGTCGTGGGTGTAGTCGAGGCTGGCGATCATGGCGCCGGTGAGCTCGCAGATCTTCGGGTCGTCGTCCATGAACAGGATCCTGCCGGTGCCGAAGCGGATGGCGGGCGCGGCGCGGACCTTCTCCTGTAGTTGCTTGGCCGATACCGGGAGGAAGACGCTGAAGAGGGTGCCGATGCCGGGCGTGGACTGCACGCCGATGCGGCCGCCGTGGCGGCGGACGATCGAGTCGACGGTGGCGAGGCCGAGGCCGGTGCCGGTCTTCTTGGTGGTGAAGAAGGGGTCGAAGATCTTGGCGAGGATTTCCGGGGGGATGCCGCTGCCGTTGTCCTGCACGTCGATGCGGATGTAGCGGCCGGCGGGGAGCTGGTCGACCTCGCGTTCGCCGAGGTCGATGTTCTCCGCGCTGACGACGACGCGGCCGTCCGCGGGCACGGGCATCGCCTGGATCGCGTTGATCACGAGGTTTTGGACGACCTGGAGGATCTGGCCCTTGTCGACCTCGATGGGCGCGAGGTCGGGCGCCGCCTCGACCTTGACCACGACGGGGCTGCCGGCGGCCGCGATGCGCACGGCGTTTTGGAGCAGGTCGGCGGGCGCGATGACCTGGCGCGATGCGTGGGCGCCGGCGCCCTTGGCGAAGGTGAGGAGCTGGCGGGTGAGCTGTTTGGCGGCGAGGCAGGCCTGTTCGGCGGCGTCGAGCTGGTTGAAGTCGCGGTTGTCCTTCGCGGTCGAGACGCCGCCGAGGATGGTGGTGAGCAGGTTGTTGAAATCGTGGGCGATGCCGCCTGCGAGGAGGCCGAGGGATTCGAATCGGTTGGCGCGAACAAGCTCCTCGGGCGTGAGACCCATCTCCTCGGGATCGCGGAAAACGACGACGAAGCCCACGAGGGCGCCGGCCTTGTCGCGTGCTTCGCGGGCCGTCCAGACGATGGGACGGGGCTTTGCTCCCGGTTCCGGGGCGGCGAGGGCGTGCAGATCGCTGAGCCGGGGCGGGGCGTCGGGCGACGAAGACTGGTTGAGCGCCATCTCGACGGCTTCCTCCGCCGGGCGTCCGTCGGCGCGGTGGACCAAGGCGAAAACTTCGGCGAGAGCCTTGCCGGCGGCTTCGGCGGGGCCGCGGGCGAGGAGCGCGGAGGCCTTTGTGTTGAGCGTGACGACGCGACCGTGGGCGTCGGTCATGATGACGCCTTCGGCGACGGCGCCGAGCGCGGCGGAAACGAGCTCGGCGGGTGTGGCTCCGGAGCCGGCGCCGAGGCCGGCGAGGGGGATCGCGTAACCGGTGGCGCGCAGGAGCTCTCCGCGGCGGTTGAATTCCCGTTGGTAGCCGAGGAATACAGGCACGGCCTCCCCGCGGCCGTTGCGCAAT
>CBIHRE010000271.1:0-6923 GCA_966212385.1 uncultured Akkermansia sp.
GGAGGAGCTGCGCGAGGACGCTTTCGTCGATGTGGACGCAGGCGTTGAGCAGCGCGCGGAAGTCGCCGCTGATGACGATAAACTGGGCCGCGCCGCGGGCGAAGGTGAGGAAGTCGGCGAGCACCTCGAGCCGTTCCTGCCGGCAGACCTCGTGGGTGCCGGCGGAGAAATTGCAGAGCGCGGTCGGGAAGTCCTCCGGGATGTGGAGGCGGGCGAGGTTGCGCTTGATCGGATCGTGGTCCGCCTCGGCCCGGCCGGCGACGCCGGCCATCTCGCCGAAGGACTCGTCGAAGGCGAGGGTGCGGCGGAGGATGTCGGCGAGTTTGTCGAGATGGGCGGGCGAGAGGTTGCGCGAGGCGAGGCGGGCGAGGGCTTCCTTGTGGGTAAGACCGAGGTAGGCCGCGGGAATCTCGTCCGCGCCTTTTTTCGGCCAATGGCAGCCGTCGATGTTGTCGGCGAGCGCGGCGATCGAGGTGTTGGCGAGGAGCGAGTCGCGAAAGCTGAAGCGCACCTCGTCCCAATCGGCCGAGGTGATGCGGGGAAGGGAGGATGGACGCGCGTCGGAGGGGTTCACGGGGAAAGCGAGAGCGTGTGTTGCTGGAGTTCGCGGGCGACGGCGCGGTAGTCGCCGACGATGCCGTCGGAGTCGGCGCCGCTTTCCGAGGAGACGAGCGGGACGGGCAGGCCGAGGGTGACGGCGCGGCGCACGATGGTGGCGTCGCGGACCTGGGAGGCGAAGATCTTGGCGGAGCGGGCGACGCGACGCGTGGTCTTGAATTGGTTCAGACGAAGCTGCATGCGCATCTTGGGGACCTCGACGTCGGTGTTGCCCTTGATGGCGTTGAAGATGATGCCCTGGATCTGCGCGACGGGGCCGAAGGCGTGGCGGCGGAAGCCGGCCGAGAATTCCTGGAAGGCGGCGAGTTTTTCGGCGAGGAGGGTGAAACCGATGAGCGAAAGGGCGTCGGGGTTGGACGGCACGTAGATGTCGTGCGCGGAGAAGACGCCGCACTGCGAGGCGCGCAGGACGTTGGGCGGGCAGTCGAAGAGCACGAAGTCGTAGTTCGCGTCGACCTTGGCTAGCTCCTCGCGGAAGAGGACGTAGGCGGGCTTGCTCGGCTGGCCTGTGTAATCGGACTCCAGGTCGACCAGGTTGAAGCCGGTGGGGAGGATATCGAGGCCGGGGAGAATGGGGCGGCCATCCCGATCCTGCACCACATCGCGCACGATGAGGTCGGCCATCGTCGGCGGATTTGGCTGAAAGAGCCGGAAGACGGTGCCCGCGCCGTCCTCGCCGGAGATGATGCGGTTCCAGCGTTCGAGGCGAAGCAGCCAGATCGACGCGTTGGACTGGGTGTCGAGGTCGCAGAGCAGGACGCGGGCGCCTTGCTGGGCCAGGCAGCAGGCGGTGTTGATGACCAAGGAGGTCTTGCCGACCCCGCCCTTGTAATTGAGAAATGCGATGCGGCGCGCCATGCGGGAGGGGCTGGAAATTGATTAGGTGAACTCGGGCCTGGAATCGACGAAGACGCTTGAGCCCATGCCGAATCGAGCTTGGGGTGTAAACGAAATGTTTGGCCGTAGCATTTTCTTTTCCGAAGGCCGAGGGGCGCTCCGTGAACGCGACGGGCGGCTTGGCCTCGATGGCGGGCGTGTGCAATAACTGTCGGCCCCATGTTTCTCCCGCCTCTGCCGCTTTCCGCTTTTCGTCGCCTGCTCGGCCCTGAGCTGGGCGCGCAACTGGACGGGTTGCGGGCGCGCTGCGCGGCGGGCGAGGCGCTGGTCTTGTTTTCCGATTTGCATGGAGAGTCGCTGGCTTTGCTCACGGTCGGGCCGGGGCGCAAGATGGAGCGGCTGGAAGACGCGGTGAAGGCCGAGATCGACGGGTTGCGGGCCTTGTGCGTGTTGGACGAATCGTCCGAGGCGGCTTCGCCGGGCGGCGCGGGGGAGGCGCGGCACATGGACGAGACGCTGCGCACGCGCGAAAGCTTTATCGAGGAGTGCGAGCAACGTCTGGCCGACGCCGGGCAACGATTGGCGGAGCGGGAGGCCTTGGTGGAGCAGCGGGAACAGGCTCTGCTCGCGAAGGAGCGGGATTTTTTCCGGCGCGGCGGCGAGGCGACGGCCGGGAAGTGACGCGCGCGGCGCCCGCGAGCGGGCGGCCTACGGCGCGGCCGGTGCGGGAGACTCGGCGCGGCCGAAGAGGTCGGCGATGATGTCCTCGAGCGGGACGTCGGAGATGGAGATGTCCGCGACGGGGCCGGCGGCGAGGATGCGGCCGGTGAGGGAGACGACGTCGGCGGAGGGGACGTGGAGCACGACCTCGCCGTCGTCGGTGGCGACGGCTTTTCCGTCGGCGAGCTCGGTGAGGCCGGGGAAGGGCACTTGGAGCGGGCGGAATTTGACGATGCGCTTCTTGCCGCCGGCGGATTCGAGACGGTCGAGCGTGCCGTCGTAGATTTTTTTGCCCTTGTCGATGACGATGACGCGGTCGCAGAGCTCCTGGATGTCGGCCATATAGTGGCTCGTGAGCAGGATGGTGGTGCGATGGCGGCGGTTGTAATCCTTGAGGAAGCCGCGCACGGCTTTTTGCGAGACGACGTCGAGGCCGATGGTGGGCTCGTCGAGGAAGAGGACCTTGGGGCGGTGGAGCAGGGCGGCGATGAGCTCCATCTTCATGCGTTCGCCGAGGGAGAGCTCGCGGACCATGGTGCCGAGTTTGCCCTCGACCCCGAGAAGCGTGACGAGCTCGTCGAGCGTCTCCTTATACTCGGTGGCGGAGAGGCCGTAGATGTGGCGGAGGAGGAGAAAACTTTCCTGCGCGGGGAGGTCCCACCAGAGCTGGTTTTTCTGACCGAGGACGAGGGCGAAGAGGCGGCGGTAGGCGCTCTCGCGGCGAACGGGGTCGTGGCCGGCGACGCGGGCGCGGCCGGAGGTCGGGTAGATGAGCCCGGAGAGCATCTTGAGCGTCGTGGTCTTGCCGGCGCCGTTGGGGCCGAGGAAGCCGACGAATTCGCCCTCGGCGATGGTGAAGCTGATGTCCTTGGCGGCGGCGAGTTCCTCGAATTCGCGGTGAAAGAGCCCGCGCACGCCGGCCCAGAAGCCGGGCGGCTTTTTGTAGGTGCGGAAGACGCGGGTGAGGTTCTCGACTTCGATCATGAGGAGACGGCGGGGACGGCTGGTCGGGCGAAGGAGACCGCGAGATCCGAAAAAGAAAAGCGCGGGAGCCGGAAAAGATTTCGAGCATCCGCTCCGCTTCGGCTTTTGGGCTCAGCGGATGTGTAACCTATTGGGTTACGCAATGCCTTGTTCGACGTCGCCATGCCATGCGGTGGCACGGGGCGTCGGCAGAGGGGGCACGGCAGGGAGGACGCCAGCAGGGGCAGCAGGGAGGAGCTTTGAGCCGATGTGTAACCCAATAGGTTACGCAATGCCTGTGGGGCGGTGCGTAACGAAACGCGATTCGAACGCGGACGGGCTATGGGGCGCGGGTTTTTCAGACCGTCGCGATGAGCTTCGAGAGGTCGACGTGGTCGGCGATGAGCTGCTTGATGATGGGGAACTTGTCGGTGTCCTGCGGCTGGGTCTTGACCGACATGTGGTTGATGCGGCTCGTGACGCCGTAGCTCTCCTCCTTGGTGGCGATGACGGGGATGTCGGTCATGGCCAGAAGCTCGGCAAGCTTGGGGTGGGGCTTGATGTCGTTGGAAACGATGAGGCCCGCGATGGTGGCGCCGCCGGAGATCTTGGCGCTGGCAAGGGCGGCGAGGAGGATGTCGTCGCGGTCGCCGGGCGTGATGATGAGCGTGCCGGGTTGGAGGTAGTCGACGATGCCCTTGGCGGACATGGCGCCGACGACGACGCGTTGCACGCGCTGCTTGGCGCCGCCGCGTTTGCCGTTGAGCCATTTCCCGCCGATCTCCTCGGCGATCTGCGCGAGGTTCGGGGCGCTAAGGGCGGGCTGGACGGGAAGCACGCCGAGCAAGGGAATGCCCAAGCGGGCGAGGCCGCGGCCGGCGTAGTTGTGGATCATGTCGAGCTTGTCGGGCTCGACCTTGTTGAGGATGGCGCCGACGACCTCGACGCCGTGCTGGTCGAAGAGGGATTTGTTGAGCGCGAGTTCGTCGACGGGACGGCCGATGCCGCCGGGGGAGACGAGGAGGACTTTCGAGTTGAGGAGCTTGGCGACGCGGGCGTTGGAGAGTTCGAAGACGGAGCCGACCCCCGCGTGGCCGGTGCCCTCGATGATGGTGAAATCCTTTTCCCAGGAGACGCGGTCGAAGGCGCGGCAGATCTTGTCCTCGAGGGCGGGGAGGAGGGCTTCGGGTTCCTCGAGGAAGCGGCGGGTGAAGGTGCTGTCGATCGCGACCGGGCTCATGCTCTCGATGGGCACGCGGACCTGGAAGATGGAGTCGAGGAGCACGGAATCCTCGTCGATCTTTTTGCCCTGCACCTCGACGAAGCGCTGGCCGACGGGTTTGATGAAACCGACGCGGGGGAAAAGCGCCTGAAGCGCGCCGTAGAGGCCGAGGCAGGTGGTGGTCTTGCCGTCGTTCATGCGCGTGGCGGCGACGAAGACGCGCTTGGTGACGGTGTTGGTGGGCGTGCGGAGAAGGGGGAGGGCGGGTTGCGAGACGGGATTGGGGGTTCCGAGAAAGTCGCCGGCCGCCGGGCCGGCGTTGTTGGATTCGGACGGGGGGATCGGGGAGGCGGAGGCCATGGAGCTGGGAGCGTGGAGCAGGGAGCTGGGAGCGGGCGGGAAGCGACGCGAGGATAGTTGGAGGCCCGGGGCGAAAGCGGGGGACGAACGCGAAACGGGCCGAATTTGCGAGATTCGGCCCGGAGGGGAGCGGTTTAGGCGGTTCCGTGGAGGAGGCGCCGGTCGATCGCCTGCACGGCGACGATGGCGGCGGCGCCAAACACGTCGTGGGCGGAGGCGCCGCGGGAGATCTCGGCGGCGGGCTTGCTGAGGCCGGTGAGGATCTGGCCGAAGGTGTTGGCGCCGGCGAGAAGCTGCACGAGCTTGAAGGCGATGTTGCCCGAGTTGAGGTCGGGGAAGATGAGGACGTTGGCGCGACCGCCGACGGCGCTGCTCACCTTCTTCGTCTGCGCGACGACCTGATCGAGCGCGGCGTCGACCTGGATCTCGCCGTCGATCTCGATGTCGAGCATGAGCGACTTGGCGCGGGCGCGGGCAAGTTCGGTGGCGTGACGGACCTTCACCAGCGCCGGCTGGTTGGAGCTGCTCTTGGTGGCGTAGCTGAGCATCGCGACGCGCGGGGTCTCGTTGGTGAGGTGGCGCGCGATCTGGGCGGTGGAGAGCGCGATGTCGGCGAGCTGCTCGGCGGTGGGGTCGGGGATGACGCCGCAGTCCGAGAGGAAGAGCGAGCCGTCGGAGCCGACCTTCTTCTCGTCGAAGTCGAGGACCATGAGCGAGGAGGCGTGGTTCACGCCGGGGAGTCGCGAGATGATCTGGAAGATCGGGCGCAGCGCGCTGGCGGCGGAGATGGTGCCTCCGGAGACAAGGGCGTCGGCCTGGCCGGTGGCGACCATCATCGTGGCGAAGTAGCCGGTGTCCTTGAGGGCTTCGGCGGCTTCGGCGGCCTTGATGCCTTTGATGCGGCGGAGCTGCTCGAGCTGGCCGACGAAGGTGTTAAAATCCTCGCTGCGTTCGGGCTCGATGAGGCGCATGCCCTGCAGGTTGATGTCGAGCTTGGCGGCGGTTTCCTTGATGGCGGCGCGGTCGCCGAGGAGAATGGGGGCGCCCATGCGGCGGGTGACCCACTGGCGCGCGGCCTGGAGGATGCGCGGATCGGCGCCTTCGGTGAACACGACGCGCTTCGGGTGACGCTGGAGCTTCTCGGTGAGCTTCGGGATGAGCGGCATAGATAAGCGGGAAGGTGGTGCGCGGGCGGGGGCAATACAAGTGCGAGCTTGGGAAAACCGGCCAAGGCGGGGACGGCCGCTTTCGGCGCCTTCCTGGGCGTCTGACGCGGGCTTGCGGGGATGCGAGAGCGGGCCGAACCGGCTTCGGAATCAGGAAAACGCCGCGGGCGGCTCGTTTCTCGGGCGTTTCATGATATCCGAGGCGGGACGGCCGGCGCGCAGGAGGGCGGACATCTCCCGCATCGCGGGGTCGATGTGGCGGAAGAATCGCGAGTAGTCGCCGCAGAGGTAGCTGACGGGACGTTCGCCGGCGGCGGTGCGCACGAAGCGGTGCTTGGGGCAGTCTCCGTTGCACGCGAAGCGCACGGAACAGGCGCGGCAGCGCTCGGGCAGGGACTCCTTGGCGGCGCAGAAGCGGTCGATCGCGCGGCTGTTGGCGATGTCGCCGATCGGGGTCTTGCCGGCGTTGCCCATCGAGAAGCCGCGGTAGGCGTAGTGGTCGCAGCCATACACCTCGCCGTCGTGCTCGACGGTGAGGACGCGCCGGCAGCCCCGGGTGTTGGGGCAGGCGGTGGGCTCCTCGCCGCACCAGGCGGCGAGGGCGGACTCGAATTGCTCGACGAAGACGCGGCCCACGTCGCGGCGGACCCAGTGGTCGAACAGGGTCCGGAGAAACTGGCCGTAGCGGCCGGGGGGAAGCGATTGCGCGCTGGCGTGGAACTCGGAATCGATCGCGGCGACGGGCTTGCGGGCGGGGTCGCCGGGATCGGCGTGGTGGAAGCCTCGGGCCAGTTCTCCGTCGTCGGCGCGCCGTTCGACAAGGGGGATGAACTGCAGGTGGCGCGCCCCCGAGGTGACGAGAAAGTCGTAGACTTCGCGCGGGTGTCGGCAGTTGCGGCGGTGGACGACGGTGGTGGTGCCGAAATCCACGCGGCGGCGACGCAGGGCGTTGAGCCCCGCCATGACCCGGTCCCAGGTGGGGCGGTCGCCGGCGTCCATGCGGTAGGCGTCGTGCATGTGGCGCGGGCCGTCGATGC
>CBIHRE010000272.1:0-6909 GCA_966212385.1 uncultured Akkermansia sp.
GGTGTAGGGCGGGGCGTCGAAGCCGAAGGACTGTTTGTAGGCCACGTGGGAGGTGGCCATGCACTGGCGGGTGTTGGAGTCGCAGTGGAGGCCCTCCATGCCGAATTTGAAGAGGGCGCCGAGGAGCATCATCTCCTCGACGGGGACCTGGCCGGTGGAGAGGAAGGCGATGCTGTGTTTGCCGTGGGCGGCCTGGATGCCCTGGAGCTTGTCGGTGAAGACTCGGAGGGCGGTGTTCCAACTCGTCGGCACGAGTTGGGAGCGGGGAGCAGGGAGCGAGGAGCCTGGAGCCTGAGAAGAGCCGGTCGAAAGCAGGGCGGAACGGATCAGGGGGACGGTGGCGCGGTCGGGGGCGGCGAGGGGCGTGAGGGCTTCCCAGCCTTTGGGGCAGGCCATACCGAGATTGACCGGATAGGACGGGTCGGCGGAGAGATTGATCGCTTTGCCCTCGTCGTCGAGGTGCACGTGGAGGGAACAGCCGGTGGCGCAGAAGCCGCAGACGGAGCGCGTGGTGGCGGCGGGGGCGAGGCGGGAGGGCACCTGCGGGAGGCCGAGGCCGTGGGCGGCGGGATTGCGCACGAGCTCGTCGGTCATGGGGCCCTCGTGGGCGCGGACGGCGAGGAGCGAGGGATCGAGGGCGGGCGTGGGCATGGGCGGGAGGCGCCCGTTGGTAAGCAGGCGCCCCGCCACGGCAGGGGAAAAGGTCCTTGAAGCGCTTGAATCGTTTTTGGAATCAAGATGAATTAAATTGATTCATTGGGCATCGGGGGTTCGGGAAAAACCGAAATCGTCTGTTCTTTGCGCTCCGAACGGCGCAAGTCCCTGATCAGGGAGGACTATCGATGCTGGCTATGGCCACCGCGCGGGTCTGCTGGGGAACGGCGGGCGAGGTGGCGGCGTAACGGCGGGCGGCGGCGGGATCGTGTTCGGCCCAGAGGCGGATAAAATCGAGCAGGGTGCTGGCCCGGAGCTCGGGGGCGGTGATGCTTTCCGCCCAGCTCGCGGCGACTTCGGGGTTTTTTGCAACCAGCGCGGGGGTGCCCGCGATGGCGGCGGCGCCGGCGTCGAGATCGGGCGCGGGATCGTGGTCGTCCATCCAGGCGGAGGCGGCGGCGGGGTCGAGGCGGACCCACTGGGTGAGGCCGTCGCGCAGGGCGGCGAGGCGGGACTCGCCGACGGGGAGGCTGGAGGCGTGGGCGACCAAGGCGGCGGGATCGCTCTGGCTCCAGCCGACGAAAAGGGCGGCGCGGGCTTCTTCGCGGGCGACGGGGTCGGCGATTTGGGCGAGGTTTTCGAGGGCGACGCGGGGTTGGTAGGCCGCCCAATTTTGATAAACGATGCCGAGCCAGGTGGCGCGGCAGGCGACGGGGCCGGTGGCGGCGAAGCGGCTGGCGGTGGAGAACCGGCCGTCGCGGGCGAGCGCTTCGGCGAGGGCGCCGCCGTGCTCGGCGGCGTGGACGGGGTCGGTGACGACGAGGTAATCGAAGGCGACGATCGCGGCCTCGGGATCGGCGAGAGCGCCGGCGGCGATGGCTTCAATGGCGGGGCGGCGGTCGTCTTCGCGAACGTGTGCGAGAGTCCAGTGGGCGGCGGCGAGCGGATCGCGGGTGGCCCAGCCGCGGAGGGCGGCGGCTTGGAAGAGGGCGCGTTGGCGCGGAGTGGACGCGGCGGCGGCGAGATCCAAGGCGCGGAGCGGATCGGTGGTGGCGAGCGCGGTGAGTTCGAGGCAGGTTTGGGCTTCGGCGGCGGGGCTCGCGGGGGCGGTGGAGATGGCGAGGCGGGCGGGCGAGGGAGATGCGGTGGGAGTGGGCGGTGTGTCCGCGGGCGCGCGTGGGCTTGGCGGCAGGGTGGCGGAGCTCGGGCGGGCGACGGATGCCGCGATGGCGGGCGCGGTGCCGGGAGCGGAGCGGCGGCCGAGGGAGTAACCGGCGCCCATGCCGATGCAGCACGCGATGGCCAGCGAGCAAAGGACGGCGGGGCGAAGGGCGGTGGACGCCATGGGAGCGAGCGGGGGGACTGGAGAGCGGAGGGAGGAAAGGAAAACGCCGCCCGTTGTTTGGACGGGCGGCGGTGAGGGCCTGACTGGTCACTGGTTCGAGACGCGGAGTCGCGCGAAGAGGCGCGATCCGGAGATGGGTATGGTGACGCGGACGTGTTCACGCTGGGCGTCCAGCGCGTTTACTTGTTGGGTCACGCCGCCGGCGCCGGGCGTGGCGGTCGCCCAAGCGCCTAGATCGCTGGAAACCTCGACGGATGCGATCAGGGCCGCCGCGGCGGCGACGGAGCGATCATAGTCGAGGACGAGGCTGCGGTCGGCTCCCGCGACCGCGGTGGTGGCGACGGGAAGGATGGCGGAGTTGGCCACGACGGGGTTTCCGCCGAGGAGGTATTCCAGCAGGTTCGAGGCGCCGTCGCCATCGGCGTCGGCCGAGGCGAATCCGACGGCGGAGGCGTCGAGACCGAAGCCGCTCGCCCAGGTGGCGATGGAGGAGGTGACCGCCAAGGTGGCGGCCGCGCTGGTGACGCTGCCGGCGCTGTTGGTCAGGACGACCGTGTAGCTGCCGGCGTCGGCCGGAAGCGTGGTCGGAATGGTGTAGGTGGCCGAGGTGGCGTCGGCGATCGGGTCACCGTTTTTGAACCACTGGTAGGCGGGGGCGGGCGTGCCGGTGGCGACGACGGTGAAGGTGGCGGATTGGCCCGCGTCCACGCTCAGGGCGCCGGGTTGGGTGGTGATGCGCGGCGCGAGGGCGGGTAGCCAGCCATTCAACGCGAAGTAGGGGTGACCAAAGATCGCGGCGAGGGTGTAGTCGGCCGGGTTGACCGTAACGGGCTGGCGGTTGCCCGTTCCGGTAGCGGGAGCGAGTGACGCATCCGAGGGCAGCATGGCGCCGCCGGTGTAGTCGGGATCGATGGTGTTGAGCCAATAGGCGCCGGCGGCCTGACGCTGGGCGATGGTCGGTGCGGCGCCGCCGCCGATCAAGGTGCTGCCGTATTCTCGGGCGCGGCAGGTGACCTCTTTGTTGCCTTCGGTGGCAACCCACTCGAGCCATCCCTTGGTGCTGATCTGGGTGCCGAGCTGACAGTTGATGACGGCGGTGGCGCCGTCCTGACGCCAGGGGCGCATGAAGGTGGTGCTGCCGACGTTTACGTCGTAGGGGTAGCCGTTGGCAACGAGCGCGCGGGGGAAGCGGCAGTTGAGGAACACCTCGCCATAGGGCTGGGCCAAATCGGTGCTGGGCGCGCAGACCGGACCGCCGACGGGCCGGACCTGGACGATGTCGCAGTCTTCGAGGACGGCCAGCGCGGCGCCGTAGATGAAGTCGACGCTGCCCCAGATTTCGCAGCGGTTGAAGTAGGCGATGCCGCCGACGGTGTAGACCGTGTCCTGGCCGCCCTTGATGAGGAGACCGTCGAACACGAGCCGCTTGCCGGTGGTGGCGAGGGTGTTGGTCGCGCCGCTGAAGGCGGAGTTGGTGTCGGCGGCCCGGCCGGTGGGACTGTAGGGATAATAGATGATGTTATCGAGGGTGAGGTTGCGCACCGTCACGTCGGAGCTCTCGATGCGCAGCGTGCCGGCGGTGAAGACGTTGGCGGGCGGGGCGAAGTAGGCGTAGGGGTAGATGATCTGCGCGTCGGTGCGGAGCGCGCCCGTGCCGACGATGGTCACGAAATTGCGATTTTGCGCGAGGGTCGCGCTGTCGCGGTAGATGCCGGGCAAGACCTGAACGGTGCGCCGCAGGGTGTTGTTTTGCGGAATCCAGTCGAAGGCGCCCTGGAGGGTGGCGAAATCGCCGGCGCCGTCCTGACCGACGGTGATCGTGGCCGGGCCGGTGGTGGTGGTCGGAGTGGCGGGGCCGCTCGATTTGGTGGAGAAGCGCCACGCGGTGGAGCTGGAGATGCCGGGGAAGGCGGCATTGGTGGAGTCGAGCAGCAGCCCGGCGTCCATCGTCACGTAGTAGGTCTTTCCGTAGGCGAGGCGCTGGGTGGGGCTGAGGGTGATCCAGACCTCGTTTCCGTAGACGGCGATCGGGGTGTAGTAATAGGTGCTATTGGTCGTCCCGGTGCCGGATTGCACGCTGCGGATGGCGGCGTTGGGGATCTGCGCGGAGGAGTTGCCCGGCGCATAGGCGATGAATTGCGAGACATCGATCGTGGCGACGACGGCGTCGTCGGAGGCGTCGCGGACACGGAGGACGCCGGACTGGCCGAGCTTCGGCCCGTTGGGGAAAACAAGGCGCAGCTGCTGATCGATGGCGATGCCGGTGGCGTTGTTGCCGGGTGCGAACGTCACGCTCTGCGTGCTCGCGAGGCCGATGTAGACGGAGGCGCTGGTGACGGTGCCGGCGGAGTTGGAGGCGGTGACGGTGTAGTAACCGGATTCGGCGGCGGAGAACGCGGCGATCGCGACATTCGCGGTGGTGGCGCCGCTTACGTTGACGCCGTTGGAGACCGTGGCGCCGTCGCGTTTCCAAACGTAAGTGACGGGTTCGGGAGAACCGGCGCCGACATCGGCCACGCAAGAGATCGTGAAGGGGGCGCCGGGCGCGACGATGGTGGGGACGGGCGTGGTGGTGAGCACGGGGCCCACGACGAGCGCGACGGAGGCGCTGGTCGCGGAGCCGAAGGGATTGGAGACGACAACGCGGTAGTAGCCGGCGTCCGCGGTGGTGATCGAGCCGAGCGTGAAGCTCGTGCCGGTGGCGCCGGGGATGTCGGTGAAGTCGACGTTGTTCAGGCTCTTTTGCCACTGGTAGGCGAGCGGCGCGGTGCCGTTGGCGAGAACGGTGAAGGTCTTCGTGCCGCCGATGAGGACGGCGCCACCCGTGGGCTGGTTGAGGACCTGGGGAGCGACCGAGCCGTTCGAGATGGTGAGGCTGGCGGTGGCGCTGGTGGCGGAGCCAGCGATGTTGGTCACGACGACGTAGTAATTGCCCGAATCGCCGACGACGGGGTTGGCGAGCGTGAGCGTGGAGCTCTGGGCGGTGGCGTTTTCGGCGAGGGTGATCGCGATGCCGCCTTTATACCACTGGTAGGAGAGCGCGGCCTGGGCGGCTCCGCCGCCGTTGGCGGTCACGATGAGGTTGACGGGATCGCCGGCCTGCTGGGTTTGCGAGAGGGGCTGGGTGCCGATCACCGGCACGATGGTGGTGGCGGCGGTAGTGGTGACGGTGATACGGTTGACGTCGACGTTCTGAACGTGGGCGCTCGCGGTGGTGGCGGCGCGGGCGTAGTAGCCGAAGGCAAGGCCGTCGAAGGCGTTGGTGGCGATGCTGGTGCTCGAGACGGTTTTGGAGACGAGCAGGGTGTCGGGGAGACCGGGCGTGAGCAGGTAGAGATTGGAGCCGATGTCCAGGGTCGTGGAGCCGGTGCGGGTGATGACGAAATCGACGCGATACGGGGTGCCCGCTGCGAGCTTGTCGGCGAAGGTCGAGGTCGTGAGCGCGCCGATGGTGGTCGCGGCGGCGGTCCAAGAGGTGCTGAAGGTGAGGTCCTGGTTGTTCGCGGAGGTGTCCGTCTGCGCCGGGCGGAAGAGGATCTGGTGGGATCCACCGCTATACATGATGCGGTCGATGTAGCCCTGCCAGCCGGCGGCGTAGCCGGCGAGGGCGGTAGCCTGGGTGGAGTTCAGGCCGCCGGGTTTCGGTTGGACCTGGTTGGCGTTGTGCAGGCCGACGCAGAGTCCGCTGTTGGCGTAGTCCATGATGTCGGCGACCGGGGTGAAGGACACGCCGAGCCGCACGGAGTCGCCGGTGTTGGCCAACACGATCGGATACTTGGTGAAGAGCGCCTCGATGCTGGTGAAGGCGGAGCTGGTGCCGGGCAGGCCGAAGCGAAGCGCGCCGGCTGCGACGGAGACCGGCTGGAAGGTCTTTCCGGAAAGCTGCTGGTAAGCGGTGGCGCGGAGCGAAGGTGCGGCGGGGGTGGGGGTGGCGTTGTTGATCGTGGAGCCGTCGCCGAAGGTGTCGTCGAAGACGGTCGAGAGTTCGGCGCGCGCGGAGCAGGCCAAGGAGAGGGCGGCGAAAATCGCCCGGGTGAAGCGTGGGGAGGCGAACATGGGGAAAACGAAATGCGGCGCCCGCGCGGAAGGGGACGCCGTCGAGGACTTGGCCTGCTTTTCGGGAAACAGGCGTCGCGTTGATCGATCGGAAAAAGGGATCAACGCGACGCGTTCGGGGGCGGGCTAAGCGCGGGTTATTTCAGGTAGGTGGCGAGGGTTTTGAGCTGGGCGTTGGAGCTGGAGCGGATGGCTCCGGTGACGAGGCGGGCGATGATGTGGGCGCCGTTTTCCTGGAAGTGGGTGTTGTCGGTGTTGCCGTTCGGATAGTTGGCGTATTGGCCGGCGTTCAGGTTCATGAAGACGTTCCACGTCGTGTAGGTCTGGCCGAGGGAGATGTATTTGGCGGTGCTTCCGGCGGTGAGGTCGATGAGCGGCACGCCTTTCGACGACGCCAAGGCGCGCATGGCGGCGGGATAGTCGCCGTGGGAGGCCACGATGGTGCCGCCGCTCCAGCTGTTGCGCTCGACGGGGGTGACGAGGATGGGGATGGCGCCCTTGGACCTGGCGGTATCGATGTATATGGATAGATACTGCTGGTAGGTGGTGTAGGGATCTGTGTGCAGGGCGGGGTCCGTCTTTTCGTCGTTGTGGCCGAACTGGATGAAGACGTAGTCGCCGGCCTTTAGGGCGGATTGGATGGGGGTCCAAGCGCCCTCGTTGTAGAAGCTTTTGGAACTGCGTCCGGAGAGGGCCTTGTCGTTTACGACGAGGGTGGTCTTGAAGTAATTGCCGAAGACCTGACCCCAGCCCATGCGCGGGTAGTAGGCGGAGGTGTAGAGGCTGACAGTGGAGTCGCCGATGAGGTAGGCGGTCGCCGCGCGGGCGGCGGTGGCGAGGGCCAGCGCCGCGAC
>CBIHRE010000273.1:0-6897 GCA_966212385.1 uncultured Akkermansia sp.
TACGTTTTTTCCCCTCTAAATAACCCCGCCGCGCCGGTTTGAATCGCGGCGCGGCGCCTTGAGGGGCCGGGCAGGCTGGCGAGACGGAGGCCGAAGCGGTCTCAGCCGCGCGCGGAGCAGGGCAGGTCGAAGCGGTCGGCGTTCATCACCTTGTTCCAGGCGGCGACGAAATCGCGGACGAATTTCTCCTCGTTGCCGCTCTCGGCGTAGACCTCGGCGAGGGCGCGGAGCTGGGAGTTGGAGCCGAACACGAGGTCGACACGGGTGGCGGTCCACTTCACGTCGCCGGTGGCGCGGTCGCGCACCTCGAAGAGGTCCTCGATGGGCGAGGTGGGTTTCACGACGTTGGCCATGTCGAGGAGGTTGACGAAGAAGTCGTTCGTCAGCGTCTCCGGGCGCGAGGTGAAAACGCCGTGCTGCGATTTGCCATGGTTGGCGTTGAGGACGCGAAGGCCGCCGACGAGCACGGTCATCTCGGGCGCGGTGAGCCCGAGGAGCTGGGCCTTGTCGACGAGGAGCTGTTCGGCGGGAAGCGTGTAGCGGGTCTTCTGGTAATTGCGGAAACCATCGCTGGTCGGCTCGAGAACGGCGAAGGAGGCGACGTCGGTCTGCTCCTGCGTGGCGTCGGTGCGGCCGGGGGCGAAGGGAACCTCGATGGCGAAACCGGCCTTCTTCGCGGCCTGCTCGATGGCGGCGGCACCGCCGAGGACGACGAGATCGGCGAGGGAGACTTTCTTGCCGCCGCCGGCGGAGGCGTTGAAGGCCTGCTGCACGCCTTCGAGGGTTTTGAGGACTTTGGCGAGTTTGGCGGGCTGGTTCGCCTCCCAGTCCTTTTGCGGGGCCAGGCGGATGCGCGCGCCGTTGGCGCCGCCGCGCTTGTCGGAACCGCGGAAGGTCGAAGCCGAGGCCCAGGCGGTGAAGACGAGGTCGGAGACGGAGAGGCCGGAGGCGAGTATTTGGTTTTTCAGGACGGCGATGTCGGCGGCGTCGACAAGCGAGTGGTTCGCCGCCGGGATCGGGTCCTGCCAGAGGAGGTCTTCGGCGGGGACCTCGGAGCCGAGGTAGAGCGTCTTGGGGCCCATGTCGCGGTGCGTGAGCTTGAACCAGGCGCGGGCGAAGGCGTCGGCGAACTGCTCCGGGTGTTCCAGGAAGCGGCGCGAGATCTTCTCGTAGGCGGGATCGAAGCGCAGGGAGAGGTCGGTGGTGAGCATCGTGGGGCGATGCTTCTTCGAAGGGTCGTGCGCGTCGGGGATGATGGCGTCGGCGTTTTTCGCGACCCACTGGTGCGCGCCGGCGGGGCTCTTGGTGAGCTCCCACTCGAAGCGGAACAGGTTTTCGAAGTAGTTGTTGCTCCACTTCGTCGGCGTGGCGGTCCAGGTGACCTCGAGGCCGCTGGTGATGGTGTCGGCGCCCTTGCCGCTGGCGTGGCTGCTCGTCCAGCCGAAGCCCTGCGCGGCGATGCCGCAGGCCTCGGGCTCGCGGCCGACGTGCGAGGCGGAGGCGGCGCCGTGGCATTTGCCAAAGGTGTGGCCGCCGGCGATGAGGGCCACGGTTTCCTCGTCGTTCATCGCCATGCGGGCGAAGGTCTCGCGGATGTCCTTGGCGGCGGCGACGGGATCGGGGTGGCCGGTGGGGCCCTCGGGGTTGACGTAGATGAGGCCCATCTGGACTGCGGCGAGCGGGTTCTCGAGCTCGCGTTCGCCGGAGTGGCGTTTGTCGCCGAGCCAGGTGTCCTCGGCGCCCCAATACACGTCCTCCTCGGGTTCCCACACGTCGGCGCGTCCGCCGCCGAAGCCAAAGGTTTTGAAGCCCATGGACTCGAGGGCGACGTTGCCGGCGAGGATCATGAGATCGGCCCAGGAGAGCCGCTTGCCGTATTTGCGCTTGATGGGCCAGAGAAGGCGGCGGGCCTTGTCGAGGTTGGCGTTGTCGGGCCAGGAGTTGAGCGGGGCGAAGCGTTGCTGGCCGGCGCCGGCGCCGCCGCGGCCGTCGGCGGTGCGGTAGGTGCCCGCGCTGTGCCAAGCCATGCGGATGAAGAAGGGGCCGTAGTGGCCGAAGTCGGCGGGCCACCAGTCCTGCGAATCCGTCATCAGCGCGTGGAGGTCTTTTTTGACCGCCTGCAGATCGAGCTTCTTGAACTCCGACGCGTAGTCGAAACCGGCGCCCATGGGGTCGGAGAGGGCGGAGTTTTGGTGAAGCATCTTCAGGTTGAGCTGGTTGGGCCACCAGTCGCGGTTCGAGCGGCTGGCGACGGTGCCGTGGGCGGGTTTGGGCATGGTGCCGTGGAGGTGCGGGAAAGGGCACTTGCCGCCGGTGGCGGGAGAGGCGTGAGGGTTGGAGTGGTCCATGGTGAGGGAGGAGTCGGCGTGAAGAGGGATCGCGTGGCCGAAGCGGACTTCGCGGGTGCGGTGGTCGCTTCGAAAAACGAAAAGGCGAGACCTTGGCGGCGGCTGGGACCGGCGCAAAACGTATCGGGCGTTTTTCCCGAATTTTTCCCGGGAAATGTATGGCGGCGGAGGGCTCGGTCGGCGTGCTAGCGGGGCATGCCAAATAGAGGGGTGGCCGTTTTTAGGTGGCATGGGCGCCTCGCCCGTGTTCCGAACCCACGGGCGGGACGCCCGTGCCACGCCAAACCGCTTCCGGAGACGGCCATGACCTCATTTTAAATGCTCTACTCGCCGGGCGCGGGCATGGGCAGGGGCCAGCCGTCTTCCCAGAGAAGTTCGCGGACGCGCAGCTTGGACTTTCCGCGGTCCTTCAAATCGTAGGCATGGAAGGCCAGGTAGTCTTTGCCATCGAAAGTGTAGGCGGCGCAGTGACCTAGGGCGGCCCAATCCTGTCCGTCGCCTTTCGCGACGAGCGTGCCGCCGCCGCGGACCATGCGTTTGCCATCCTTGTCGAGGTAGGGGCCCCGGATGTCCTTCGAGCGACCGACGAGGATCTTGTAGGTGCTGTTGACGCCTTGGCAGCAGCGGTCCCAGGAGACGAAGAGGTAGTAGTAGCCGTCTTTGCGGAAAAGGAAGGGCGCCTCGATGGAGCCGTTGAGCATGCTTTTGTTTCGCTGGAGCTGCTCGGGGCTGTAGAGGCTGGCGTAGTCGAGCTCGGGGTTGGCGGCGTCGCCGGCGTCGCGTTCGTCGACCTCGAAATCGCGCGGACGCGAGGCGATCGTGTGCCATTCCTCGCCGGGGCCGTTGACGATGCTCGTGAGATCCGGAGCGAGCTTCACGAGTTTGATGCCGTTCCAGAAGGAGCCGAAGCTCATCCAGGGCGTGCCTTGCTCGTCGATGATGACGTTTGGATCGATGGCGTTCCAGAGATCGCGACCCGGGACGGAGCGGACGACGATGCCGTGGTCCTTCCATGCGTAGGCGGGGTTTTTCGGATCGAGGGTGGTGTTGGTGGCGACGCCGATCGCCGAGTTGTTCCGGCCGAAGGACGAGACCGAGTAGTAGAGATAGAAGACGCCCTTGTGTTGAAAGATTTCCGGCGCCCAGATGTGGCCGTCGAACTTGGGCAACATGCCGCCGACCCAGGCGGGAGTCTGTGCGAAGACTGCGGGCTCGTCTTTCCAGGAGACGAGATCCTTCGAGGACTTCACGCGGATGCCTTTGCCGGTATGGAAAAGGTAATACGTGTCGCCCTCCTTGGCGAGGACGGGGTCGTGGGCCTCGACGCTGCGGTCTTGCGCGGAGGCCGCGAAGGGAAACGCGGTCAGGCCGAGAAGCGAAAACGCGAGACGGAGGCGGGACGGGGCGGGGCTGTTCATGGGGCGAGGAAATCGAAGCGAGTGTCGGTCCCGCGGACGGTCAACCGCCGAGCGCGCGGCGCGGACCTTTGAGCAAAGGTCGGCGCGCAGAGGCGGAGCGAAAAAAAGACGCGAGGGATGCCGGCGCCCTTGTCCGAAGCGGCGGGGATGGCATCGTCGCCGACTGAAACGAACCGCGTCTCACGCGGTGTCCTCATTTTCGATCATGACCCAACCTCTCACCGCTTTTGTCACCGGCGCGGATCGCGGGCTCGGACGCGCCCTTGTCGACGAGTTCGCCCGGCGTGGATCGCGCGTCTTCGCGGGTATCCATACCAAAACTACACCGGAACGCCTCCCGTTCGCGTCGGCGCTCGTCACGCCGATTCACCTTGAGGTCGCCGACGACGAATCGGTGCGAGGGGCTGCCGTGGAAATCGCGGGGAGATGCGACTCGCTCGATATCCTGGTGAACAACGCGGCCCGTCTCGGCGAGATCGAGCAGCCGATCGACGGCCGGCCGGACTTCGCGGACATGTTGCGGACCCTCAACGTGAACACGCTCGGTCCGCTGCGCGTCATCCATGCCGTGGCGGATTTGCTGAAGCGGGGAACCCTGCGCTCGATCGTGAACATCTCCTCGGAGGCCGGAAGCATCGGCGGACAGGGCGAGCGGCAGGCCTGCCTCGGTTACTGCATGTCGAAGGCGGCGCTCAACATGGGCACGGTGTTGAGTCAAAACCGCCTCGCCGAGCTCGGTTTTAGACTGTCCCTGATCCATCCCGGCTACCTCAAGACCTACATGCACGGCGCGAAAAACGAGGCGGCGCATTTCGAGCCGGAGGAGGTCGCGGGCTTCATTTGCGATGTCGCGTTGCGGCCGGACACGCTCACGCCGCCGACGCCCAGGGGCGTGCCTTTTGTCGACCACACCGGCAAGTCGCTGCCGTGGTAGGCGACGGCCGGACGGTTGCCTTGCGGAGCGATCCGGGTTGAGCTGCGCGCATGGCCCTCGGTTCCGATTCCTTGCTGCCGATGATTCAGCTCGCGATCACGCCCGTGATCCTGATCACCGGCCTGGGTTCGTTGATGCTCACGATGACGAACCGGCTTGGGCGAATCGTGGACCGCACACGCATCCTTGCAGGGCAGGCGCGGTCGGCCCCGCCGGGCGAGGAACGCGCTCATATCGAGTCGCAGCTAAGAATCCTGTTTCGTCGCGCGGGTTTTGTGCGTCGGGCGGTCTCGCTGGCGACGACGAGCATGTTCGTTTCGGGCCTGCTGGTGGTGATGATTTTTCTCAGCGCCCTGCTGCGCATCGAGGCGGGTTTCGTGCTGCTAGCGCTTTTCGTGGCGGCGATCGGCCTGTTGTTGGGCGCGCTGATTTACTTCATGCGCGACATAAACCAGGCGCTCAAGGCATTGGAGATCGAGGCGCGCCGCGCCGTGCCGGATCTTTGATCCGCCGGAAATGGGCGCAAAAAAGCGGACCCGATGATCGGGTCCGCGGATGAATCGGAACGAGGGGACTGGAGCGAACAGAGGCGTCGTTTACTCGTTTTTTTTGTCTTTCTTGTGCTTCTCGTGGTCGGCCTTCATCGCGGCTTTTTCCTCGTCGCTCAGCTTGCCGTCCTTGTTGGTGTCATACTTCTCGAGCTGGGCCTTCTTTTCGGCCTCGCGAGCGGCTTTCCACGCCGCTTTTTCTTCGTCGTTGAGCTTTCCGTCGCCGTCCTTGTCGAACTTCTTGAGGACGCCGGGCGGAACGGGTTTGTCGGCGGATTTTTCCGAGCTCTCGGCGCGGAGCGCGACGGGAGCGATGATAGCGAGCACAAGGCCGAGGAGGCCCGCGCGGGTGAACAGCACGGAGGTTTTCATGGGCGGGTAAGCAATGACATCAAAGCCCGGACGTAGTTCCGCCTCAACGGAAACTACTGCTGTGATCTTCTTGGTGAATCATTACTTTCGCAATCCGATGGACGGAGCGGCGGTCGTTCTGGCGCCGGCGACGCGCGTCACGCCGCGTCGCGTGGCGTGAGCGGGAAGCTCTCCAGGATTTGGTGTTCCACGCCCGCGACGGAGAGCGTGCTTTGCATGAGATGAAATTCTTCCACGCGCCAGATCGGGCCGGTGAAGGCGCGGTGGCGTTTTAGCCATTGGTCGACGGCGGCCGGAGAAGACTCGCGCGTGCGGCCGATCGTGAAATGCGGCACGAAGGGAGTGAGCTCAAAGGGCACTCCGCTGGCCAGCAGGCGGTCGTCCACCTGCTGACGGAGTTGGAGCAGGAACGGGTGGGCCGTTCCCACGCCCGCCCAAACGACGCCCGGCTGGCCACGCGGGGGGAACCTTCCCACGGCCTCCACGCCGAGCGGGAAAGGCGAGACCCTCACCTTGGAGAGCGCGTCGCGGACGCGTCGCGTCTCGTCCTCCGTGACCTCGCCGATGAAGCGAAGAGTGAGATGCAGTTGCTCCGGCGGCGTCCAGCGGGCCCGGGCGAGGTCTCCCGCCATGGCGGCGAGCGCCGCGCGGGCGGGTTCGCTCGGGAGCAGCGCGACGAAAAGGCGATGGCGGTCGGCGGACATGGCGGAGATCGGCCAGCCAAGCCCGAACCCGGGCGAACGCGAGCGGAGGCCGCGCCGGCTTCAGAATTTCGTTTCGTCGCTTTTCTCGATCCGGCGGTCTTCGTGGCCGAGGCGCTCGCGCACGGTCACATCCGAAACCTGGCGCAGCACGTAGTCGACGCCCGCTCCCGGGCGACGCGCGCCTTCGACGCCGGAGAACGAGAGGTCGCTCGACTGCTCGATCACGAAGGCGGGGCGCTCATCGGGCGCGAGGGTGGTGCAGCTCACGTCGCGCAGGCGGATGTTTTGCGCGTGGCGGATGTAGAAACCGTGGCTCGGGGTGACGCCGAACATCGAGGGCTCAGGGTAGGCGCGCTCGTTTTCCGGCAGCCGGCGGGCGGCCTGCTCGGCGGTGCCGCCGCCGGCCGCGACGACGCGGATGTTGCTCAACTCGACGTCCTCGATGGGAGAGTCCGGGAGGCCCGCGATGATCGAGGAGTAGTTCGGGTCGGCGTCGTAGACGGTGACGTCGCTGATACGGATGCGTCGCATGGTGCTGACCGCCGCCAAGGCGATGGACGAGTTGGGCAACGC
>CBIHRE010000274.1:0-6890 GCA_966212385.1 uncultured Akkermansia sp.
CGGGCCCGCCCCCCCCGACGAGTTCGTAGGGGCTGCGGAGTCCGAGGATGTGTGGCATGGGCGGTGGAGCAGGGAGCAGGGAGCGGGGGGCGGAAGTCGGAAGACCGGTGGGAGGCGACGCATGGGCGCGGCGCTCAGAGGCGTTTGTCGAGGCGGCGGACGAGGCTGTTGCCGCCGAATTGAAGCACTTGAACGACGAGGATGATCAGCGCGATGGTCACGACCATGATGTCGGTCTGGTAGCGGTAGTAACCGTAGCGGATCGCGAAGTCGCCGATGCCGCCTCCGCCGACTAGGCCGGCGACGGTCGAGTAGGCGAGAAAGCTGACGGTCAGGATGGTGACGGAGCCGGCGATGCCGGACCGAGCCTCGGTGTAGAGCACCTTCCAGACGACCTGCAGGCGGGTGGCGCCCATGGACTCGGCGGCCTCGATCACGCCGCGGTTCACTTCGAGGAGGTTTTGCTCAACGAGACGCGCAAAATAGGGGATGGAATTGACCGCGAGCGGCACAGTGGCCGCGAGGGTTCCCAGGGCGCTGCCGACGAGAAATTTCGTCACCGGCACCATCGCGATCAGCAGAATGAGAAAGGGGAAGGAGCGGACGAGGTTCACCGCGCCGTTCAGGACGAGGTAGAGCCTCGGGGCACGGACAAAGGAGCGCGGGCGAGTGAGAAAGAGCACGGTGCCGAGCGGAATGCCTAGGAGCACGGCCAGCGGGATGGTGACCAGCAGCATGAAGAGCGTCTCCCCGGCGGCCTTGAGCAGTTCTGGACCGGCGGAACGCAGGGCGGCGAGGCGCTCGTCGGCGGTGCGGGGGACGGGGCTCGGAGGCGGAGTGGCGGCGTCGCTGGAGCGCGGGGTCGGTTCTTGGAGCTTTGCGGCCGCGTTCGAACCGGAGGCGGAGGCGGGACGCGGCGCGGACGGATCGTAAATGTAGTCGAGGAAGATGATCGCGTCGCCGTACTTGGAAGCATAATACGCCTTGAGCGCGGGGCTGTGGAAGGCGCGACGCAGCGCCTCCAGCCGTTCGGTGCGGATCAGGGAGCGGTGGACGCAGACCACGCCTTTGTAGGGGGAATCCGCGACGTCCTCCAAAGCCAGCGCCTCGCGCCGTGGATCGATGCCGGCGAGGACGGCGGTGCCGGCGAAGAGAAACCCCACGTCGACGCTGTCGAGGGTGCGGAGCAGCATGAGCTGGTCGACCTCGCGGAAACGGAGCTTGCGGGGGTTGGCGACGATGTCGCGGGTGCTGGCGTGCGTGACCGAAACGCCCTCGCGGAGGGTGAGCAGTCCGTGGTCGCTCAGCATGAAGAGGGCGCGGCCGTTGTTGGCGGGATCGACCGGAATGCCGATGACGGCGCCTTCCGGGAGCTCGGCGAGCGACTTGTATTTGCGCGAATAGAGGCCGGACGGGGTGAAGAGGGTGTAGAAACCGCGGACGATGTTTTTGAGGCCGTGATCCGCGGCGAACTGATCGAAGTAGGGTTCGTGCTGGAAGGAATTGGCATCGGCCTGGTGCTCGTCGACCAGCTTGTTGGGCTGGATGATGTCGTTCACGACGATCCAGCGCAGCTCGTAGCCCTGTTTCGCCATTTCCTGTTTAAGGATGGGCGCGATCTCGGCGTTGAACCCGATGTCGCTCATGATGAGCGAAACGGTATTGTCGCCGGAGGCGGCCGCGGCCGCAGGCGCGGGCGCGGGCGCGGAGAATGCGGTTGGTCCGTGCAGGCCGGCGACGAGCAAAAGCGCGCCGAAAACGAGGCGAGGAAGGCGGGAGAACATGACAGCGGGGATGCGCCTAGATCAGATCGAGGAATTTCAGGCCGCCGGCTCGGGGCGTGAGTTTGTGGGCATCCAGCCAGGCCGGGTTGTAGAGCTTGGAGGCGTAGCGCGCACCGCCGTCGCAGAGGACGGTGACGATGACCTGACCGGGGCCGCCCTCTCGCGCGAGTTTGGCTGCGGCGGCGACGTTGATCGCGGAGGAGAGACCGAGGGAAAGTCCCTCGCTGTGGAGCAGATGGTAAAGCATTTCGACCGCAACCTCGTCGGAGACGCGGATCGCGTCGTCGACGCGGGCGGAGGCGACGTTTTTCGTGAGGCGGTTCTGGCCGATACCTTCCGCGTGGGAATCGCCTTCGGATGGGCTGGTGGTGCCGTGCTTGAACCACGAATACATGGAGGCGCCGTGCGGGTCGGCGGCGACGATGCGGACGGCGGAATTGCGTTCCTTGAGATAGCGGGAGACGCCGGCGATGGTGCCGCCGGAACCGATCGAGGAGACGAAGGACGTGACGCGTCCGGCGGTTTGCTTCCAGATTTCCGGGCCGGTGCCGCGATAGTGGCCCTCGGCGTTGGCGAGGTTGTCGAACTGGTTGGCCCACCAGCCGCCGGGGATGCGCTCGGCGGTGCGGCGGGCGATGTGTTGGAAGTTGTTTTCGTCCTGGTAGGGCTTGGCGGGAACACGGCGGACCTCGGCGCCGAGGGAGCGGAGGAAGTCGGTCTTTTCGTGGCTGAAGTTGTCGGGAACGATGAAGAGGCTGCGGTAGCCATGGGCGTTGCCGACGAGGGCGAGGCCGATGCCGGTGTTGCCGGCGGTGCCTTCGACGATGGTGCCGCCCGGCCGGAGGGCGCCGGAGCGCTCGGCGTCCTCGATGAGGGCGAGCGCGGCGCGATCTTTCACCGAACCGCCGGGATTCATGAACTCGGCCTTGCCGAGAATCTCGCAGCCGGTGGCCTCCGAGAGTGCGCGCAGGCAGATGAGCGGCGTGTGGCCGATGGCGCCGATCACGCCATGGGCGACGGCGGGAACGGCGACGGTGGAGGCGGGCGCGGGAGCGTCGGCGAGAGTGGCGACCATGGGCGGAGTGAGGCTGCGGGCGGTTCAGGAAGTGCGGGGAGGCGACTGGAAGCGGATCTTCTCGGTGGCCTCGACCTGCATGATTTTGCCGTCGTGAACGACGATCTGGAGCGAGCCGTATTTCAGGCCCTCGATTTTCTTCAGGACGTAGGCGGCCCACTCCTCATGCGAGGCGGAGGCGGCGGGTTGTTCGGTGGAAGCCGGGGTGGTGGCGGATTTCTTGTCGTTGCTCATGGTGGTGGAAAGGAGCGAGGAGCAGGGAGGGCGGAAGACGGAGGACGGGGCATTACCAACGGTGTTGGGATGGGCCGTGGTCGGCTTCGTAGAAGGGGGCGACGTGGGTGCCGGGAGGAATGATCTCGTCGATGCGCTTGCGGTCCTCGGCGGTGATGTCGATGGAGAGCGCGGCGATGGCGTCCTCGAGTTGTTCAAGAGTGCGCGGGCCGATGATGGGGCTGGTGACGCCCGGTTGCTGCACGACCCAGGCGAGGGCGAACTGGGAGAGAGGCACGCCTTTCTCGGCGGCGAGTGCTTGGAGCGGCTCGATGACGTCGAAGGATTCGCGGGTGAAACGCTTGGTTTGGATCGGGCCTGGCGTCGCGTAGCGCGTGCCCTCGGGCGGCGGCTGGTCGCGCTTGTATTTTCCGGTGAGGAGGCCTCCGGCGAGGGGGCTCCAGGGAATGACGCCGAGGCCGAAAGTGCGCGCGGCGGGGAGAAGTTCGCGCTCGATGCGGCGGTCGAGGAGGTTGTAGGGCGGCTGCTCGGAGACGAAGCGGTTGAGATGGTGGCGTTCGCTGGCCCACAGCGCCTCCACGATCTGCCAGGAGGCGAAGGTGGTGGTGCCGATGTAGCGGACCTTGCCGGAGCGGACGAGGTCGTCGAGGGCGCGGAGGGTCTCGTCGATGGCGACCTCGGGGTGCGGGCGATGGATCTGATAAAGGTCGAGGTGGTCGGTCTGGAGACGCTTCAGGCTGAGCTCGGCCTGCTCGATGATGTGGCGACGGGAGACGCCCTGCGCGTTGGGGTCGGAGTCGTCCATGGGGAAGTGGACCTTGGAGGCGAGGAAGACGCGGGAGCGCTTGCCGTTGCGCTTGAGGGCCTCGCCGGTGAATTGCTCGGAGAGGCCGCGCGAATAAGAATTGGACGTATCGAGAAAGTTGATACCGGCGTCGAGGGCGCGGTCGATGATGCGGACGGAGTCCTCAAGCTCGGTGCGGCGGCCGAACATCATGCAGCCCAGCGTGAGCGGGGAGACTTTGACGCCGGTGCGTCCGAAGAGGCGGTAATCGGTGAGGGTGGCGGGCATGGGAGAGCGGGGAGCAGGGAGCGAGGAGCTGGGAGCCGGAAGATGAGGGCGAAGGTGGCGGGGCGAGCGGGACGGGCTAGATCGTGGGGACGAAGTCGTGGAGGAAGGTGGCGCCGGCGGTGCGGTCGCGGAGGAGGAGCTTGCCGAGGTTGGAGAGCGGAGCGTGCGAGACGTCGCGCAGGGCGAAGCGCTCGACGATCTGGCCGGCCTCCATGACGGCGACGTGGTTGCAGATGGCGTTCACCGCCTGCATCTCGTGGGTGACTAGCACGATGGTGAGGCCGAGGCGCTCGTTGAGCTGGCGAAGGAAGGCGAGCAGGTTGGCCGTCATCTGCGGGTCCACCGAGGAAGTGGGTTCGTCGCAGAGGAGAACCTTGGGATGGTTGGCGAGGGCGCGGGCGATGGCGACGCGCTGACGCTGACCGCCGGAGAGCTTGGAGGGGTAGGCGCGGGCCTTGTCCACGAGGCCGACGATTTCGAGCACTTGGGCGACGCGTTCGGCGCGAGCGACGCGGGACAGCCCGGCGAGCTCCAGCGGGAAGGCGATGTTATCGGCGACGGTCCGGTTGTTGAGCAGATGAAAGTTTTGAAAAACGAAGCCGATCTCGCGGCGGGCGCGGAGCAGTTCCGGATGAGAGAGCGCGAGGAGATCGCGGCCGGCGACCTCGACCCGGGTGGAGGGATCGGAGTCGGGGCGTTCGAGCAGATTGATGATACGGAGCAGGGTCGATTTTCCCGCGCCGCTGAAGCCGATGATGCCGTAGACATCGCCCGAGTGGATTTGGAGAGAGGCGTTGGAAACGGCGCGGAGCGGGCCGTCCGGCGTGGCGAAGGTTTTTGAAACGCTTCGCAGCGTGATCATCGGCGTCCGTTCCGTGGAAGCGGTGGCGAGGGGAGCGAGAAGCGGCGCGGACATGGGAGCAGGATCTGAGAGCGAGGAGCCGGAAGGCAGAGCCTAGGCGGAGGCGGAAGACTCGTCGGCAGCGAGGCGGCGGACGGGTTTGCTGGGGGCGACGCCGTTAAGAAACCAGTTGCCTGAGGCGTGATAGCGCCACTGGTTCGCGTCGTGGATCGAGTGGACCCGGGCGTTGCGCCAATGCCGGTCGAGGCCGAGCGATTGGTCGGCCGCGCTGGTGCCGAGCAGCGCGAAAAGTTCGCTGGAGACCTCGACGGAAACGTCTTCGGCGTAGGCCTTGGCTTCGCCGACGAGGACGGCGGCGTGGGCGGCGGCTTGCGCATCGGGGCGCGGGCCGGCGGCGTCGACGGCGCGGGCAGCGCGAAGCAGGAGCGCTTCAGCGGCGTGGAACTTCGTGTAGAGCTGGCCGAGCCGATGGAGGAGAAGCGGGTCGTCATTCGGATGGGCGACGGGAGCGCCGAGGCGGGGACGCTTGCGGGAGCGGACGGAGGAGACGGTGTCGTCGAGGGCGTTTTGCGCGACGCCGACATCGATCGCGGCGTGGAGGAGCTGGGCGAAGGCGTGGAAGGTGGAGGGGCGCTGAAAAAGCCGCCAGTGCTCGACGACGTGCGCGGCGGGAACGACGACCGAGCGGAAGTGGGCGGTGCCGCTGTAGGTCGATCGCTGGCCGAGCGCGTTCCAATCGTCGAGCAGTTCGACGCCGGGGGCGTGGCGCGGGACGTAGGCGAGCACGAGTCGGCTGGCGTCGTCGATGGCCGCGACCGGGAGCCAGTGGGCGAAGAGGGCGCCGGTGGTGTAGTGTTTGGTGCCGTAGAGAAGAAATTCGGGCGAGCCAGGGTCGGCGGATTTGGGCGCGGCGGTGAGCCGGGTTTTGAGATCGAGGGCGGATGCGGAGCCGCGTTCGGCCTGGGCGTTGCCGAGGCGGGCGCCGGCGAGGATGAGCGGGAAGAAGAAGTCGCGCTGGGCATCGGTGCCGTCTTCGCGGAGGGCGTTGAGAAAGACGAAATGGCTTTGGGGGAGCTGGGTGAGGGCCGGGTCGGCGGCGGCGAGGATTTGGAAAACCTGCGCGAGCGTCTCGGCGGAGACGTCGGCGCCGCCGTGGCTGCGCGGCACGGTCAGCGCGAGAAGTCCGCGCGAGGAGAGCAGGTCGAGCTCGGCCACGGGTTTGCGTCGCTCCCGGTCGCGCGCAACGGCATCCGGTGCGAGGAGCGCGGCGACCTCGCGGGCGACGGCGAGGGCTTCGGCATCGGAAGCGATGATGCGGGCGGGGGGCTCGGAGTTTTTAACCACGGAGGACACGGAGGGCACGGAGAGGAAGGCTAGTTCGCGGCGGCGATGGGTTCGCGGGTGGCGGCGGGGGAGAACGGAATGTCGTGGTGGCTGCTTGTCGCCACGGGGGCGGCGAAGGGGTGGCGCCAGAGACCCTCTTTTTGAAGGAGGGGGAGAACGCCTTCCGCGAACCAGTAGGCCTCTTCGAGGTGCGGCACTCCGGAGAGGACGAACTCGTCGATGCCGAGGGCGTGGTAGGCTTTGATTTTGTCGGCGATCTCACGGTGGCTACCGACGAGAGCGGTGCCGGCGCCGCCGCGCACGAGGCCGAAGCCGGCCCAGAGGTTGGGCTCGATCTCGAGGTTGGCGGTGGAGCCGTTGTGGAGGGCGAGCATGCGCTTTTGCCCTTCGCCTTCGCTGCGTTTGAGGCCGGCCTGGACGGCTTGGATCGTGGCGGGATCGATGGCCTTGAGTAGTCGCTCGGCCTCGGCCCAGGCAGCTTCGGCGGTGTCGCGGGTGATGACGTGGAGTCGGATGCCG
>CBIHRE010000275.1:0-6877 GCA_966212385.1 uncultured Akkermansia sp.
GGTGCCGCCGCCGACGCCAGGATTGAGCTCGGCTTGGAGCACGAGAGGCACGTAGGCGATGTTGGGATTGGCCGGCGTGCTCATGCCGTTGCCGAGGAAGTAGTCGGGCTGGTGCGACTGCATGTAGCCGTGGACGGTCATGTCGACGCGGTAGGCGGGGTTGTGCGCCAAGGTGTAGAGACGGGTGGTGGTCGGCGTCTTGGTGGTGCAGATGATGAGCTGGGTGAAATCGCCGTTGGCGGAAATGATCTCCTCGCGCCAGTCACCGACGATGTCGCCGTAGAAGAAGGGAGCGCCGCGGTCGCTGGTGACGCCACTCACGCCGCTGCTGGTGGAGCTGCCGACCGTGAAGAGCCGCGAGGTGCCGGCGGTGGCGGCGTCGAATTTCTCCACCTTGCCGTCGTTGAGCGTCTCGCTGAGCACGTCGCCGTCCCACCAAATGCGGAAGTTGGGATAAGGGCTGGTCGCGTTCACGATCGCGCCGGTGTCGATGCGGTGGTAGCCGTGGAAAGACCAATATTCCATGCCGGGGGTGGAGGCGTCGATGTCGCCGACGGTGCCGCGGGCGGTGTCCTCGACGGCGCCGGAGTAGGCGTTGATGGTGGCACCGGTGGAGGCGTCGTAGGTGAGGTAGAGGAGGCCGTTGGCGTTGTCCTGCTGGATGTCGAAACCTTCGAGGCCGGAGCGGTTCGGATTGAGGTCGCCGATGTGGAAACGGTCGCCGTGGACGACGCCGGCCGAGGAGCCGCCGACCTTGTAGCGGAAGGTGCCGTTCGCGTTGACGCAGTAGCCGCCGTCGCAGATCTCGTCGGTGCCGTCCCGGTTCACGTCGAAGATACGGATCTGGTGGTTGTCGGGCGCGTCGGTCGAGCCGCGCAGCCACTTCCACTTTTGGGTGAGGGCGTTGGCGGAGTTGAAATCGTAGGCGAGCATCATGAGGTTGAAGCCGCCGGAACCGACGCGGTTCTTGAGTTTCGCCACGAGGCTCGGCGTGGTGCCGTTCAGATAGGCGACGCCGAAGTGGGCGGCCATGGGACCGTCGGAAAGGTAATCGGTGGGAATCGTGGCGCGCGCGCGTTCGGCGCCGGTGAGGCCGTTGATGATGGAGACGGCCTGGACGTTGGTGCCGAGCCCGGAGAGCGTGGCGCCGTTGCCGAAGACGACGCCGTCGGCGCTACGGAGCGCGACCTCGGCGCGACCGTCGCCGTCGAAATCATAGACGGTGACGCCGTCCCAGTGGCCGATGTCGATCGCGCTGGGCGTGGGTTCGATGTTGTCGGGATTGACGCTGTTGGGACCGAGATCGATCACCCATAGCAAGGTTCCCGAACGGGTGTAGGCCTCGAGCTTTTGGGAAACGCCGGCGGTGGTGGGGAGGCGGTCGATGATGTAGTCGTATTCGCCGTCGCCATCGAGATCGCCGACCCAGGTGAAATGGATGACGTGGTTGGCGAGGGTGCGCAGCGGGATGCGGAAGGCCATCTCGTAGGAACCGTTGGCCGGTATCGTGTAGGGCACGCTCGCGGCCTGCTCGACGCCGCCGACCACGGGGCGGACGAAGTAGGTGTAGGCGTTGGCGGCGGCGGCCGAGGAGTCGCTGTAGTTGCTAACCGTCAGCGGAGAGGCGTTGAGCTTCGTCGCCGCGCCACCGTTGGTGGAGCGGTAGAGGTTGTAGGTGGTCGAGGACGCGTCGAGACCGAGGACGCGCCAGCTGATCCAGGTGGCGGTGGAGCTGTTGCGGAGGGCGACGACACCGCGGTCGAGTTTCTCCATTTGGCGCTGGGCGTGGAGTCCGGGCGCGGCGAGGCCGAGCGCCAGAAGTGAAACGAGCAGTTTGGCGGGGTTCATGATTTTGGGGTTGGGGTGGGAAGCCCGCGCCGCGGCACCGTTGGGTGACGAGACGCGTGGCAAAGGGGAAACGGCGGACGGGCGGTCCGAAGCGGAGAAAGCGGGTGGCGCGAGACGGCGCGGGGAAGCATCAAACTCGATATCTGGGATGGGGTGGCGCGACGAAAGGGAAGGCCGGCGCGAATCCAATAGCGCAACCTGGTTACGGTAACATCGTCTCGTGGCCGCCTCGCCGGCGAAGGGCCTGCCGCACGAAGCCGCTTTGGTTAAACGGCTTCGTGCTGAGGTGAGATAGTTGTCGCCATGGCGGGGATTGCCGCTTCGGCGCCGCCGCGTTTCCTTCGCGCTTTCCCTCCCCATGAAGAAAGCCGCCATCCTCCAAAAGCTGAGCACCGAAAAGGTCATCGCCCTCATCCGCGCCGAGAGCCCGGACGGCCTTCTCGAATGTTCCGATGCCCTCGCCGCCGGCGGGCTCACCTCGATCGAGCTCACCATGACCACGCCCGGAGCCATCCGCATGCTCGAAAAAGCCACCGCCGAACGTCCGAACTTCCTTTTCGGCCTCGGCACCGTGCTCGACGCCGAGACGGCCCGCGCGGGCATCCTCGCCGGCGCCAAATTCATCGTCACCCCGGCCCTGCGCCCCGACGTGATCAAGCTCTGCCAGCGCTACTCCGTGCCGATCTTCTGTGGCGCGCTCACCCCCACCGAGGTGGTCAACGCCTGGGAACTCGGCGCCGACGCCGCGAAGGTTTTCCCCGCCGAGTTCTTCGGCCCCGCCTACATCAAGTCTCTCAAGGCTCCGCTCCCGCAGGTCGAACTCGTGCCGACCGGCGGCGTCACCGCCGAAAACGTCGGAGAGTTCATCAAGGCCGGTGCCTTCGCCACCGCCGCGGGCAGCTCGCTCGTCGAGGCCAAGGCTCTGAAAGAAAAGAATTGGGCCGCCATCACCGCCAAGGCCCAGGCCTTCGTGAAGGCGGTCGCGGCGGCGACCGCGAAGTAAGAGGTCCCCGCCCTCGTCCCGCTTCGCTTCGTCGGGAGCGGGACGATTTTGGAACACGGCCGGATTTAACGGCCGGCAACGACGAGACGCACCGCTCCCGCCAAATCAACACCGGCGGGCGATCACCGGTCCCGGCCCCGGACTTCATCCGTCCCTCCTTGGTCGCGAGCCTTGCAGCCAAAAAACGACAAACAAAACGCCCGGCCCCTTTTGGGGGCCGGGCGTCGTGATTTTTAGGATACGCGATGAAGGTCGCGCTGTCCGCGGCGCTTACTTCTTGTCGGAAGCGGCGTCGAGGATGTCGCCGAGGTTCATCATGTCGCCGGAGCTGTCGCGGTTGAGAGCCTCGTAGGCGGAGGTCTCGGCGGCGAGCTGCTCGGCGCTGTAGTTGGCGGCCTTGATGGAGAGGCCGAGGCGGCGCTCCTCGCGGTCGATCTTGACCACGCGGGCGGTGACTTCCTGACCGGGCTTGACGTGATCCTTCACCTTGTCGATGCGCTCCTCGCTGATCTGCGAGATGTGCACGAGGCCGTCGATGCCGTCCTTCAGCTCCACGAAGGCGCCGAAGGTGGTGATCTTGGAGACCGTGCCCTTGACGACGTCGCCGATCTTGAAGTGGGCGTCGATGTCGGCCCACGGATCTTCACCGAGCTGCTTCATGCCGAGGCTGATGCGCTGCTGGGTTGGATCGACGTCGAGGACGATGGCGTCGACCTCGTCGCCCTTCTTGAGGACCTCGGACGGGTGGTTGACCTTGCGGTTCCAGGTCATGTCGGAGACGTGGACCATGCCGTCGATGCCTTCCTCGAGCTCGATGAACGCGCCGTAGGTGGTCATGTTGCGGACCTTGCCGCGAACGCGGGCGCCGATCGGGTAGTTGTGGCGGACCATGTCCCACGGGTTCGGCTCCAGCTGGCGGAGGCCGAGGGAGATCTTCTGGTCGTCTTTCTGGATGCCGAGGACGACGGCGTCGAGTTCCTGACCGACCTTGAGCACCTCGGAGGGCTTGGTGATGCGCTTGGTCCAGGACATCTCGGTGATGTGGACGAGGCCTTCGACACCGGGCTCGATCTCGATGAACGCGCCGTAGGGGACGAGGTTGACGACCTTGCCGTGCACCTTGGCGCCGACCGGGAACTTGTGCTCGATCTCGTCCCAGGGGTTCTTGGTGGTCTGCTTGAGGCCGAGGGAAACGCGCTCTTTCTCGCGGTTGACCTCGATGATCATGACCTGGATCTCCTCGCCCTGCTTCAGGACCTCGGAGGGGTGCGCGATGCGGCCCCAGGACATGTCGGTGATGTGAAGGAGGCCGTCCATGCCGTCGAGGTCGATGAACGCGCCGAAGTCGGTGATGTTCTTGACGACGCCCTTGCGGACCTGGCCGGGCTGGATCGAGTCGAGGAGGGCCTTGCGCTTCTCGCTGCGCTGCTGCTCGATGAGCTCGCGACGGGAGAGGACGATGTTCTTCCGGACCTGGTCGATCTTGATGACCTTGAAGTCGTAGGTCTGGCCGACGTATTGGTCGAGGTTCTTGGGGGGCTGGATGTCGACGTGCGAGGCCGGGATGAAGGCGTCGACGCCGATGGAGATGATGAGGCCGCCCTTGACCTTGGCCTTGACGCGGCCGGTGGCGACGGAGCCCTCGGGGAACTTGGTGAGGATGTTGTCCCAGTTCTTCTTCTGCTCGGCCTTGTCGTAGGAGAGGACGGGCTTGCCGCTCTTGTCCTCGAGCTTCTCGACGAGCACCTCGATGGTGCCGCCGATCTGGAGCTCGCCGATGTCGATAAACTCGTTGGCGGGGATGACGCCCTCGGACTTGCCGCCGATGTCGACGACCACTTCGTTCTGGCGGATTTCGGTGATGACACCGGGGACGATCTTGCCCTGCTGCAGCTGGCCGATGTTGGAGCCGGCGAGCAGCTCTTGCATGATGGAACTCATAACTTGACGGGATGCGTTTCGCCGCCGCCCCGCTCCGGAGATGACGTCGAACCGCGACGCGCCTTGCGACGCGTTGGGTTGAAGGTTTCTAACGATTTAGGGCCGATGGGAGCGACGCGGCGTCACCGGCCTGACCAAAGAAAATGCCGCGAAGGGTCAGAATCTCCCTCGGAGACCTGCGCGGGCAAGGGCAAACTTCGATCAAAGACCCGCGCCGGAAATCACGGCGCGGGGAGAATAAGAACTGAAAAACGAGCGACTTAGGCCGCCCCACCGCCGGTGAAGTGGTCGCGCACCGCCTCGACCACCGAGGCGCGAGGCACCTCGTGTTCGCTGCGGTCGGCAAGATCGCGGAGCTTCACGACGCCCTTGGCGAGCTCGTCGCCGCCGTAAACCAGAGCGAGCTTGGCGCCGGATTCGGCGGCGGCCTTGAACTGTTTGCCGAAAGCGAGGTCCTTGAGCGGATACTCCACGCGGTAGCCGGCGGCACGCAGCGCGGCGATGTCGAGGAAGGCGGCTGTGCGCTCGGCCTCGCCACCGATGACGGCGTAGATCTCGGCGTTCGGGCCAAAAGTCGGCATGAGGCCGCGCTGCTCGAGCAGCAGGCCCATAGTGACGTCGCCGATCGCGAAGCCGACCGCGGGCAAGTCCGGGCCGCCAAGCTTCTTCACGAGGTCGTCGTAACGCCCGCCGCCGGCGATGGCGCGAAGTTCGCCTTTGCGATCAAAGGCCTCGAAAACGAACCCCGTGTAGTAAGCGAGGCCGCGCACGACGCCGAAGTCGACTTCGACGAACTCGCCAAGGCCCATCGCGGCGAGGCCGTTGAGCAACTTGCGCCAATCCGCGAGACGGGCCTGGAGCGCGTCGCCACCGAGCGGAGCGAGGACGGCTTCGAGCGCGGACAGGCTCTTGATTTTGAGGAACGCCAGCACCTTGGCCTTCACATCGTCCGGCAGCGGACCGAAGGCTTCGGCGTAGGCCTTGAAGGCGTCGTCGCCGATCTTTTCGTATTTGTCGACCGCACCGAGCACGGCCTTCGAGCGAGCTTCGTCGAGACCGAGCGAGGCGAGATAGTGCAGCCAAAGCGTGCGGTCGCTGAGACGCACATAGAAGTCGGCCGCCGTGAGCCCGAAGCCCGAAAGCGCCTGCACGAGCAGGCCGATCAACTCGATCTCGGCCTCGGGGCCGGGCTCGCCGAAGATGTCGCAGTTGAACTGGAAGAAGGCGCGTTCGCGGCCTTTCTGGGCGCGCTCGTAACGATAGAACTCGCCGATGCTGCACCACTTGATCGGGCGCTTGAGGGTGTTGGCCTTGGCGCCGACGAGCCGGCACACCGTAGGGGTCATCTCCGGGCGGAGCGCGACCTCGCGGCCTCCCTTGTCGGTGAACGAAAAGAGCTGCGCTTCGATTTCGTCGCCAGACTTGGCCTTGTAGAGGTCGAGCGGCTCGAGCACCGGCGCGTCGTATTCGGAGAAACCATACGCGTGGGCGGCCCGGCGCCAGCCACGGAAGATGTGGCTCCGGCGCGCGAAAGCGTCGGGATAAAACTCGCGAAAACCGGGCAGGGATTGGAATTGGGCCATGGCGCGTGACGAAACGGAACGTGACGGGTTGAGAACGGAAAACCGCGAGCATCGCGCGTTGCGGCGGGACGGCGCCACCCCAAAAGCAAAAAGGCCGGCCCTCGAAAAGGAGCCGGACAAAAAAATCGCCAAGCTTGCGGCTTGGCGACGAAAGAGGCGGCGAGTTCGCCTTAGAGCTGGGTGATATCCAGCTTCTTGAGGAGTTGCTTGAGGATCTTGCCGGACTTGAACTTCACGACCGCGCGCTCGGGGATCACGACCTCGGCGTCCGGCTTGTTCGGATTGCGGCCGATGCGCGATTTGCGGCGCTGCACCTCGAGCACTCCGAAGTTGCGGAGCTCCACATTACGTCCCTCGGACAGGGCGCGCATGATGATGTCCAAGGTCATCTGCACGGTGCTGACGATTTCCTTCTGCGGAAACCCCGTCTTCTCATAAATTTCGAGAACGATTTCACGTTTGGTAAGATTAGCGGGCATGGGAGGTGGGGGATTAAGGGTGA
>CBIHRE010000276.1:0-6874 GCA_966212385.1 uncultured Akkermansia sp.
GTCGTCCGGGCGGATGACCTTGTAGTCGCCGTAGATGAGCAGCTCGGCGTGCTCCTGGCGGAAGCGCAGCATGTGGCGCCAGAAGTTGTGGACGCTGTCCGGGTCGTGCAGCTGCAGGCGCATGTTGATCTCGACGCGCTCGGAGGGGGTGCTGCGCTCGGGGCCGGAGGTCGGGACGGTGGCGATGGCCTCGAGGACCTCGTCACCCTTCACGAGCTGGCCGAAAGCGGTGTATTGGCGGTCGAGGAAGCGGGCGTCGCCGTGGCAGATGAAGAATTGGGAGCCGGCGCTGTCGGGGCTGGCGGAGCGAGCCATGGAGAGGACGCCGCGGGTGTGGGGCTTGGTGTTGAACTCGGCCTTGATTTGGTAGCCGGGGCCGCCGGTGCCGGGCATGCCCTTGCCGCCGGGCTTGGTATTGGGGCAGCCGCCTTGGATCATGAAGCCCTTGATGATGCGGTGGAAGGCGGTGCCGTTGTAGAAGCCCTGCTTGGCGAGCTTCTTGAAGTTTTCGACGTGGCCGGGCGCGACGTCGGGCCAGAATTCGAGGGTGAGATCGCCCTTGGTGGTGGAGATGACGGCCAGTTCCTTGGTGGTGGTGCTCATGGATGAAAGAAAAGCCGGAGCGTGGCTTCGCGCTTTCGTCCCGCAAGCCCGCGTTGTAACTTGGACGGCTCCGAAGTTTCCGACGCGCATGCCTTATTTCGACTACAACTCCACGACTCCGCTCGCCGATTGCGCCCGCGAGGCTTGGCTGCGCGTCCAGGCCGAGAACTGGCACAATCCCTCGAGCCCGACCCGCGCGGGGGCGCGGGCGCGCATCCGGCTGGATTCGTATCACGAGGCGCTTTCGATCCTGCTCGGCGGCGCGCCGGACGAATATGTGTTCAACTCCGGGGCGACCGAGGGCGCGCACGCGGTGCTGGCGTATTGGGCGGCGAAGCTCGGGCCCTCGGCGCGGATCGCGGTGGCGGCGACGGAGCATGCCTGCGTGCTGGCGGCGGCGGGGCGATTTTTCCCGGGGCGGATCGACTGGCTCGCGCACGACGCGGCGGGCGTGGTGTCGGCGGACGCGGTGCGGGCGGCGATCGCGGCCGGCGCGGCGGGCGTGGTCGTGATGGCGGCAAACAACGAGACCGGAGTCATCCAGCCGTGGCACGAAATCGCGGAAGCGTGTCGCGCCGCGAAGGGCGGCGAGGGCGTGCCTTATCTGTGCGACGCGACCCAGTGGCTGGGCAAACTGCCCGGCGCCGGGCTGGGAGATTGCGGGGCCTGGCTGATCGCGAGCGGGCACAAGTTTGGCGCGCCAAAAGGCGTGGGTTTTGTGAAGCTGCCCGCGGGCAAGGCGGAGCCGGATTTCATTTCGCAGGGAGGCGGTTTGCAGGAGCACGGCCATCGCGCGGGGACGGAGGACGTCGCGGGCGCGGCGGCCTTGTGCGCGGCGCTGGGAGAGTGCGAGCGCACGCAGGTGATGTGGGAGTCGCAGCGGGAGGATTGGCGGCGGAACTTTGAGCGCGAGCTCGTCGCAGCGGTCCCGGGCGTGAAAATCGCGGGCTCGGGCGGCAGGGGTGGTGCTGGCGAGGCGGAGCGGCTTTGGAACACGGTCTTCGCGGTGATGCCGCACGGGGAGTTTTCACGCTGGATCGCGCGGCTGGACAAACGCGACATCCAAGTCTCCAGCGGCGCGGCTTGCACGACGCGCAAGGACGGGCCCTCGCATGTGCTGGCCGCGCTCGGCGTGTCGCCGGAGGAGGCGCGGCGCGCGCTGCGTTTCAGCGCGGGCTGGACGACGACCGAGGCGGACTGGGCGGCGCTGCTCGCGGCGTTGCGGGAGATAGCGCCGGGGTTGTAGGCAGGGGCCGGCGGCGTTGGTTTCCAGGTGGGCGGGCGCGTCTCTGCGCCCGCTGCTTGGAGATCGAACACGGGCGGAGGGACCCGCCCGTCCACCCAAAATCCGAAAGCAACCAGCCGTTGGTGTTACTCGGTCGGCACGAGGCGCACGACGCGGCCGGGACCTTCGAGCGTGACGTAGAGGAGGCCGTCGGGGCCCATTTGCACGGCGCGGATGCGGCCGATGCCGCGGAAGAGGACTTCCTGCGATTTCACCTTGTCGCCGTCGAGGACGATGCGGCGGAGCTCCTGCTGGGCGAGCGAGCCCGCGAACAGGTTGCCCTTCCAGGCGGGGATGCGGTCGCCGTCGTAGAAGGCGAGCCCGCAGGCGGCGATGGAGGGAGTCCAATGGATCACGGGCTGCTCGAGGCCCTCGCGCGCGGTGTCGGCGGAGATCGGCGTGCCGTTGTAATCCATGCCGTAGGTGATGAGGGGCCAGCCGAAGTTGGCGCCGCGTTTGATGAGGTTGAGCTCGTCGCCGCCGCGCGGGCCGTGCTCGGTTTCCCAAAGTTGGAGCGTGTCGCCGCTGGTGCCGGGACGGGCGGCGAGGCCTTGCGGGTTGCGGTGTCCGTAGCTCCAGATGGATCGGATGGCGCCGGGCTTGTCGACGAAGGGGTTGTCCGCGGGGATGCGTCCGTCGTCGTGGATGCGGTGGATTTTGCCGTTGGGGCGCGTCAGGTCCTGGGCGTCTTCCTTGGAGCCGCGTTCGCCGATGCCGAAAAACAGGTAACCTTGGTCGAAAACGAGGCGGGTGCCGAAGTGGATGTCGCCGCGTTTGTAGAGGTTTTTCGGAGCGCGGAAGATGTCCTCTTGGTCGACCCATTTGCCGTCGCGGATGCGGCCGCGCACGATGGCGGTCATGGCGGTGCCGTTCTCGCCGGGGTCGCTGAAGGCGAGGTAGATCCAGCCATTGTCCGGTTTGGCGTAGTCGGGGTGGGGGGCGACGATCATGAGGCCGCCTTGGCCGCGGGCGGCGACGCGCGGGGTGCCGGCGATGGGTTCGGGGAGGCGTTTGCCCTCGCGGACGACGAGGAGGCGACCGTCGCGCTCCGCGACCAGGACGTCTTGCGTGCCGGGGAGAAAGGCGATCGACCACGGGATATCGAGGCCGCCGACCACGGTCTCGACGCGGAAATTCGCGACCTCGCTTTTGACGAGCTGGTTTTCGGCGGGCTTGGCGTAATCGGTGCCGCGCTCCTTGGCGCGGGTCTCGGATTCGTGGATGAAAACGATGAGGGCGCGGAGCCGGGCGGCGTCGAGCACGGCGCCGAAGGGGGGCATGCCGACCTCGGGTTTGCCGGCGGTGATCATGCGGGCGAGATGCTCGTCGCCGCCGTCGCCGTGTTTCCAGACGCCGTCGATCAGGCTGCCGCCGGCGCCGCCCTCGAGTTTTGGGCCGTGGCAGGCGGCGCAGAGCTGGGCGTAGAGTTTGGCGGAATCGCGCGGAAGGCCTTGGGCGTCGGCGGACGGCGCGAGGAGGGCGGATGCGGCCAGCGAGGCGGCAAAAGCGAAGCGCGGGGAAAAAAGCATGGGGCAGACGGATACGCTCCCGCGCTTGCTCCGCAAGACGAGGCGCGCCTGAGTGGCCGGCTTTTCGCCATGCCTTCCAAGCCCATTCCCGGTTCCACCGGCGAGGTGTTGACCTGCCTGCCTTCGCCCTACCTGCCGCACCCGGCCACCGGTCTGCTCTACATGCCGCGTTTCCTGGCGAAGTGCCGATATACCAAGGAGCACGGCACGCTCCCGAAGAGCTATGCGAAGAACTACAAGCGAGGGCTGGATCGCTTCCTGAGCATGCACCTCGGGATCGATCCCGGCGCGGTGGAAAAGATCGTGCACGAGAGCGCGAGTGAAACAGAAGTGGAGGAAAAGCTAAGGGCCTTGCTGCCCGCCGACGTGCGCGCGGCGAAGTGGAACCGCGAGCTCGTGCAAAAGGGAATGAGTGAGGAAGGGCGCAAATTTTTGGCCGAGGCGCTTACCGCGATGGGCTGCGCCGATCGGATCGGCCAGATCGTCAGCGTGCCGGACCTGATCGACTTCGACGAAGGGCGGATTGAGTAGGATCGCTCCCGCGCCTTTCATTGAACCCATGCCGCCATCGTCTTCAGACAAAGAGCCCCAAGCGTTGCGTAACCTAATGGGTTACACAGGATCGAGCGCTCCGGCTTTGAGGGGCGGGGCGGATGGCGGGGTGGTGGGCGGCTCGGAAATCGCAGGGGCGAAGGGGGCGGATGGGGCTGACGCGGCTGGCGGAAGCGAGGCCGGGGCGCGGGCGGGCGCCGGCGGCGGCGGGGCGGGGAGCGGAGGCGGCGCGGGGCGGGCGTCGCGGCCGCATCTGCTCGGGCTCACGCGAGCCGAGTTGTCGGACCGCGCGGTGGAATGGGGCTTCGCGCGCGTGCATGCGGCCTCGCTTTGGAACGAGCTTTATCTGCAAGGGCGGCGCGCGCCGTCGGAGTTCACGCCGCACGACCGCATGCCGGCGCGTTTCCTCGACCGCGTGTTCGCGGAGTGCGATTTCGATTTTCCGGCGGTGTCTCGCGAGACGCATTCGTCGGACGGCTTTACCCGAAAATATCTGCTCGGGCTGAAGGACGCGCATCGGATCGAGACCGTGCTGATGCGTTACAGCGGGCGCACGACGGCTTGTGTGAGCTCGCAGGTGGGCTGCGCGATGGGCTGCGTGTTTTGCGCGACGGGCCAGATGGGCTACACGCGTCACCTTACGGCGGCGGAGATCGTGACGCAGGCGCTGCATGTGGACCGCGTCCTGCGCGCGACGGCCGAGTCGGATCCGCAGGTCGGCGGCGCGACGCCCGCGTTGGCGGAGCCGGACCACGTCTCGCCGCACCATCGGCACGAGCGGCTGCGCAACATCGTGTTCATGGGGATGGGCGAGCCGCTGCACAATTACGACGCGGTCATGCAGGCGATCGACATCCTGCGCGATCCTGCGGGGCTGGCGCTCGGCGCGCAGAAAATCTCCGTTTCGACCGTGGGCGTGGTGCCGGGTATCCGGCGCCTCGCGGCCGAGCGGCGGCCGGTGCATCTGGCGGTGTCGTTGCACGGGGCGACGCAGGAGGAGCGCGCGGCGCTCGTGCCGGCGGCGCGGAAGTGGAAACTCGACGAGCTGATGGACGCCGGTCGCGAATACACGACGACGCTCGGGCGGCGGATCTTTTTCGAGTGGACGCTGATCGAGGGGAAAAACGACGGCGCCGAGCACGCGCACGCGGTCGGGGCGCTGTTGAAGGACATCCCGGCGCAGGTGAACCTGATCCCGCTCAACCCGACCTTTGGCTATGGCGGCCAGCCGACGCGGCCGGCGGGAGCGCGCGGATTTCAAGACGTGTTGGCCACCTATGGCATCCCCTGCACGGTGCGTCAGCGGCGGGGCATCGATATCGCGGCGGGTTGTGGGCAGCTGGCGGTGGCGGAGTAGAGAAAACGGCGGGCACGGAGGCCCGCCCTCCAGGCGCGAAGAAGATGTTACGATTGCCGCGTCGGCGCGCGGAGGTCCGCCGGGTCCACGCCCTCGCGGACCTTGATCGTGGCGAGGACGCGGGGGACGTAGAAACGCGTCACGACGGGGAGATGGCGGGCGATGGAGGCGAAGGTGTCGGCGTCGCGGCGTTTGAGTTCGCGGGCGATGCGGCTTTCGCCGGCGTTGTAGGCGGCGAGGGCGAGGGGCCAGTCGCCGAAGCGCTCGTGCAGGTAACGCAGGTAGGACGCGGCGGCGCGGGCGCTGCGCACCGGTTGGACGCGTTCCTCCGGGCGCAGGCCGAATCCGCGGGCGGTGTCGGGCATGAGCTGGAAGAGACCGCGTTCCCCGGAGGTGCCGCGGGCGCGAGGGTCGAAGGCGCTTTCGGTCTCGGCGATCCAGACCAGTTCGGGCGGGATGCCCTCGGCGACGAAGGCGGCGCGGAGTCGCGGAAGATATTCGTCGGCCCGGCTCGGGCGGGGGCGCTCGGCGACGCGCTCCAGCCAGAGATCGTAGTAGGGCACGTGGATGCGCGGCGAGGGCGGAGGGGGCGGGGGAACGAACATCGGCGCGGGGCATTTTCGCGCGGCGTCCGCCGCGGCCTCGGCTTCGTCGAGCCGGTTTTGCAGCCAGGCAGCGTAGTCCTCGGAGCCGGGCCGGGCGCGGAGCGAGGCGACGGCGCGGCGGGCGGCCGGAGCGAAGGCGGCGAGTTCGTCGAGATCCTCGGACTGACCGGCGGAGCAGAGGCGTTGGACGAGCGTGGCGAATTCCTCGGGCGGCAGCAGTTCGTGTTTCTCGTTGGCGGCGTCCGGCGCAAGGTTGTCCCAAAGCGATCGGGCGAGGGTGTGGAATTTCGCCGCGTTGCCGATGGCCGGAGCGGCTTCCGGACGGGGAATCGCGGCGGGCGCCGGTTTAGCCGGCAGCGAGAAGGTCACCGCGCAGAGGACGGGGCCCGTCGTGTCCGCCCGCAGCGGCGCCGTGATCGAGCTCAAGGCGAGGCACAGAAGAATCCCGGCGACCGTCGGATTGGTATCGCGGGAGTCCATGGTGCGGCGTCATTTCTGAACTGGAGGAAGCGACGCGGCGGGCGCGGCGCTTGAACTAGGTCGTGTCGGAGCAACGATATTGCCCGGCCGGGGGCGCGAGGGGAACGGGGCGGGGTTCAGTCCCGGCTGTCGGGGATTCCACTCCCGGCGCAAACCGGGGTTGCGGAGCGGCGAAAGGTTCCGCATGGGTTCCCGTTCACCGAATGAACCGCGTCTACATCAAGACCTACGGTTGCCAGATGAACGAGCGCGACAGCGAGGCTGTCGCGGCGATGCTGCGCGGCCGGGGCTATCGTATCGTCCAGACCGAGGACGATTGCGACATCATGCTTTTGAACACCTGCTCGGTGCGCGACGCGGCCGAGCAAAAGGCGCTGGGCAAGGCGGGTTACGCGGCGCAGCGCAAGAAGCGCAATCCGGACTTCGTGCTCGGTATCCTCGGCTGCATGGCGCAGAACCGCGG
>CBIHRE010000277.1:0-6865 GCA_966212385.1 uncultured Akkermansia sp.
AAGCGGGCGTGGCGAATGAAAAAGGAAAAACCGTCTGGGTGTCGGTCGGCGGCGCGCCGGCGGCGAGGGTGGAGCTGGGCGAAGCGTGGCGAGTGGGACTTGCGGATACGCTGGCGGGCTTGCGCAGGCTCGGCCTCGAGCTCGAGGTGCTTACGGGAGACGGCGCCGCGCCGGCGGAGATCGAAGGCGCTCCCGTGCGCGCGGGGCTGACTCCCGCGGAGAAGGGCGAGCGCGTGCGGGCGCTGGCGGCGCGAGGCCGGCGCGTGCTCTTCGCGGGCGATGGCGTGAACGACGCCGCGGCGATGAGCGAGGCGGCCTGCTCGCTGGCGCTGCGCGGCGGAAGCGATTTGGCGCGGGCTTCCGCGATGGCGGTGTGCGCGGGCGAGGATTTGCGACGCCTGCCGGAAGCGATCGGTGTCGCGCGCCGCGTGGTCGGCGGCTTGCGCGGCAATCTGCTTTTCGCGGCGAGCTACAACATCGCGGGCATGGCGCTCGCCGCCGGGGGCGTGTTGCACCCGGTGGCGGCGGCGCTGCTGATGGTCGGATCGAGCGTCTGGGTCGGCGTGCGCGCGATCCGGAGCGCGGAAGCGGCGGTGGATCAGGCGTATTCGCGGTAGGCGGCCTCGAAACGGCGGGAGGCGAGCTCGGCGCGCGGGTCGTCGGGCAGTTTGATGGTGTCGAGCCCTGCTCGGCGGGCCTCGGCGACGACGGCGGCGGCGAGTTCGAGCGAGACCTCGCGGATGCGAGTAAGCGAGGGGTAGATGCGGCCCATCGCAAGATCTTCGGGTGTGACGAGCTGCGCGAGGCGACGGGCGGCGGCCAGGAACATGGCGTCGGTGATTTCGCGCGCGCCGCAGGCCAGCGCGCCGAAGCCGACGCCGGGGAAGATGTAGACGTTGTTGCCCTGGCCGGGAACGAGGGTCTTTCCATCCAGCGTGACCGGAGCGAAGGGGCTGCCGCTGGCGAAAATGGCGCGGCCCTCGGTCTCGCGGTAGGCGAGCTCGGCGCTGCACTCGGCCTGGCTGGTGGGATTGGACAGGGCGAAAATCACCGGGCGGGCGTTGAGCTTGGCCATCTTTTGCAGCACCGGCGCGGTGAAGGTGGATGGCTGGCCGGAGACGCCGATAAGTGTCGTGGGGCGCACGGCGTCGACCGCCTCGGCGAGCGTGCGCAGCGGGGCGTGGTCGTGCGCGTAGGGGAGCTTGTGGTGGGCGAGCGGGCGGCCGGGGCGGTTTCTGACGACGAGACCTTCGGAGTCGACGAACCAGCAGCGGGCGCGAGCCTCGGCCTCGGAGAGGCCTTCGGAGGTCGCGGCGGCGACGTAGAGATCGGCGATGCCGGTGCCGGCCTCGCCGGCGCCGAGAAAGAGGAGGCGTTGATCGACAAGACGCTGGCCGGTTTCGCGCAGGGCGGCGAGCAAGCCGGCCACGGCGACGGCGGCCGTGCCCTGGATGTCGTCGTTGAAACTGCAGAGCTTTGGACGATTGTCGTTAAGCAGGCGGAAGGCGTTGCTGTTGCCAAAGTCTTCCCACTGAAGAAGCGCGCGGGGGAAGACCTCGCGCACGGCCGAGACAAACTCGGCGAGAAACTCGTCGTAGGCGGCGCCGCGCACGCGCGGTTGGGACAGGCCGAGGTAGAGCGGATCGGCGCGAAGGGCTGCGTTGTCGGTGCCGACGTCGAGCGTGATGGGCAGGCCGTAGCCGGGATGCAGGCCGGCGCAGGCGGTGTAGAGGGCGAGCTTGCCGACGGGGATGCCCATGCCGAGCGCGCCGAGATCGCCGAGGCCGAGGATGCGCTCGCCGTCGGTGACGACGATCATGCGCACGTCGGCGACGGGCCAATGGCGGAGGATTTCGGCGACGCGACCTTTTTCGCGGATGCTGATGAACAGGCCCCGAGGGCGGCGGAAGATGGCGCCATATTCGAGGCATGCCTGGCCGACCGTGGGCGTGTAGATGATCGGGATGAGCTCCTCGGCGTGGTCTTGGACGAGCCGGTAGAAGAGCGTCTCGTTGCGATTCTGGAGCGTGGTGAGGAAGATGTATTTCTCCAACGGACTCTCTTTGCGGCGCAGATTCCCGAGCGCGCGCGTCACTTGCTCCTCGAGCGTGAACACGCGGGGAGGCAGAAGCCCCCGGAGCCCGAAGGCGTCGCGTTCACGTTCGGTGAAGGCGGTGCCTTTGTTGAGAAGCGAGTTGGTCAGCAGCGCGGCGCCACGGGGAAAGGGCGCGATTCCGGAGGGCGACAGACCCGAGTCGTAGGGAAGGGGCGACATAAGGGCCGCGAGGCTAGCCGAAACCCGCAGGTTCGGCTGCGCGGCGCTTGGCCAACGATGCGCGCCGGCGGAAAAAAACGGCGGTGGCGGCTTGCGCGGCCCGGCCGGCCGGCGGGCGGGAGAAATCAGGCCGAGATCGACTCCAGCGAGCAGCCGTCGGAGTCGGGGGTTTCGCAGTTGGGGCGGGCGACGACGCCGGGATAGGGCTCGTCGGCGAAAGCCTCGTCCCCTCTCGCGAGGAGGTGGCGGTCGCAGACGGCGAAGAGCTCGGCCTCGGTCATGGCGCGCCGCATGTCGTGCAGGAACCTGCCCTCGGGGTCGACGGACTGACCGACGAAGTTGAGAAACTTCTTCATGCGCGCGACGTGGGCGCGTTCGCGGGCGCCGGCGTCGAGCTCGGGTTTGACGAAACCGGCTCCGGTGGCGCGATAGAGCGCGTGGATGTAGCCGTGGACGTCGCGCAGCGTCGGCGCGAAGACCGGCTTGCCCGCGAGGTGCTCGCGAATCTGGCGGAAGAGCCAGGGATTGCGGATCGCGTGGCGGCCGCACATCACGCCGGCGGCTTTCGTCTCGCCGAGGATCCGCGCGGCGGCGGCGGCGCTGGTGACGTTGCCGTTGGCGATGACGGGGCAGGGCACGGCGCGCGCCGCGCGGGCGATCTCGTCGTAACGAACGGCGGAGCGATACATCTCCTTCACCGTGCGGCCATGCACGACGAGGAGGTCGACGCGATGGCGGGCGACGGACGCGAGGATGCGATCATAGTGACGGGTATCCTCAAAGCCGATACGCATCTTGACCGTGAAAAGGCCGGGCACGCGAGCGCGCAGGGAGGCGAGAATCGCGTCGACGTGCTCCGGATCGCGCAAGAGGCCGCCGCCGACGTTCTTCTTGTAGACCTTCGGCGCCGGGCAGCCGAGGTTGAGATCGATGCCGGCGACCGGGTGCTTGAGCAGGAGATCGACGGTGCGCTCCAGATGAAAGATGTCTTCGCCGATCAACTGGGCGAAAACCGGCCGGCCCGTGCGGTTTTCGTCGATCGAGCGGACGATATGGGCCTCGGGGCGCGACTGGGCGTGGACGCGCAGGAACTCGGTGACGTAATAATCGGGCGCACCGAAGTCCGCGATCAGACCCATGAAGGCGAGATCGGTCACGTCCTGCATCGGCGCGAGCGCGGTGAGCGGCTGGCCGGGGACTTGGGGAATCGGTAGGAGCGCGGGCATTCGAGGAGAGGGATGAGGAGAATCCTTCAGGCGTCGAGCCCCGGCAAGCGCGGCGGACCGGGCAAAGATGCGAAGATTTGACGCGAACGGGGCGAGGGGCTGAAGGATTCACCCCAGATTCCGCCAAGGTCCATAAGCTGTAACCAGTATGCGGATACGAACGGGTTGTGCGAAGGATGTAAATGCCGCGGGCGAGCGGGCTCGAAACTTGCGACAAACGGGCCGGGCCGGATTCTCGGCCGTCCGATGCCTTACGAACTGAAGCGGTCCGCCGGAAAATATCTCTTCAATCTCAAGGGCGAGCGGCACGAGGTGCTGCTCACCAGCGGCTTTTTCCCGAAGAAGGCGGACGCGCTCGCCGCGATCGAGGCCGTGCGAAAGCTCGGCGCCGACACGAAGTCCTACGAGCTTCGCCGCGCTTCCACGGGCAGTCCGTTCCTCGTGCTGAAGGCGCGTGCGAACGAGGTGTTGGTGAAGAGCGAACTCTTCCAGTCGGAGAGCGAAGCTTTCCGGGCGATGCAGACGATGGCCAAGCAGTGCCTGACCGTCGACGTGCGCGACTGGAGCTGAGCGGGCGAGGAAGGCCGGGCCCGTTTAGTCCGCCAAAGGCCCATGGCCTGCGGCCTAGGGAAGCGCTTTTCCGTAGGAGAGGCGGTCGAGGATCGATTGCAGTTCCGCCCGAGCGGTAGGCAGGTCGGCTTCGCGGGCGAAGAGTTTCACGTCCATGACGTCGGTCACATCGCCGAGCACCGTGAATCCGATCCCGCGCCAGTCGCTTTCTTCAAGAGAAGGGTGTCGAACGCGGAAGGGTTTGTAGGAAATGATCGAACGTCCGTGCACGTTTTCGAAGGTGTAGTCGAAATCGGACTGCGGCACGTTGAAATAACGATAGGAGTCCGCCGCGAGGGCCGGCATTAGCAACTTCCGGCGACCCGGATGCATCGTTTGGAACGTCGACGGCAGGTTGAGGGACACGTGGTAGATCCAGAGGTAGCGGTTCTCCGAGCGGAAGAGGATGCTTTCCCTGAACGCGTGACGCGTCACTTCCCGATCCGTGGCGGCGCTTATGCTACGAAGATATGTTTCGAAAGATAAGTTCTCCCGGGTGGTGGGGACCGGGGACCACGGATTCAGGACCGAGTAGGTTTCGGGCCGCTGGTAATAGATCCCGCGGCCCAAGGGGGGATTGGAAACGCGATTGCCGTCAAAACGGGCGCGTTCGTAAGTGATGGTCCCGCAACCGGCGAACAGGAGGGTGGTAGCGGCGAGCAAGATGCTGGATGATAGTCGCATGCGATCCCTACGCGGCATCAGGCGGGTCGCGATGCAAGGTAATTTGCGGGATGCGGCGGCAGATTGGCAAAATACGCGCCGCCGGTGTCGGCCGATCTCTCCCGGCGAATCAGGGCAGCGTGGCTCGAAGGCGGAGGAACTGGCGGGGCGCGGCGGAAAGCGGGGTTTCGGAACGCGCGAGCAGTTCGTCGAAGCCATTGCCAAGGTCGGTGGTCGAGATCAGCCGGCCGGGCGAGGGAGCGGCGAAGCCGGGATCGGCGGCGGAGGTCTCCACGGAAAGGAGAGCGCGACCGAGATCGCGGCGACGCTTGTAACGAATCGCCGGATACGTTTCCGCGCCCTCCGTGACGGTGAGCGCCGCGATGGCGGGAATATCGGGCGAGGCGGTTTCCCCGCCGAGGGTGAATTCGAGAAGCGCGGGGATGCCGTCCGAATCGGGATCGGCGGAGATGGAGGCGCGGGCGGCGGGAAGCCCGCGCGCGACGAGCCAGTCGTAGAAAGGCGCGAGGCCGACGCCGTCGTCGGTGACGGTGAAATGCACCGCGTTGGAGGTGACGGTGAACTGGCCGGTGGCATAGCCGAGGCCGGTGTAGGCGAGAGTGGCGCCGGCGAGGTTTACGGGGCCGGAGACGAGCGTGTAGGTGGTGTTCGCGGCCAGGACGCCGGGCGTGAAGGCGAAGGTGAGCGCGGCGCCTCCCGCGCCGCCGCCAAAAGAGGCGCCGCCGGTGGTGACAAGCTGGTCGCCACCGGAGCCGAGATTGAACTTCAGAAGCGCGCCGCCCATCAGGCGGACGGCGGGCAGGGTCCAGGTGGCGTTGGCCGCGCCACCGGGAGAGATCGCGCCTCCGGCGAAGATGCCCGGGGTGATGTTGGCGTTGAGCGTGCCGGTGCCGGCGAAGGTGGCGCCGGAATTGACCACGATGGTTTTGCCCGACACGGAGCTGGCGAGCGAGCCGGTGAGCTGGAGCGTGCCGGCGTTGACGTAGATCGAGTCGGCGACGGAGTGGGCGCCGACGAGGGTGAGCGTGCCGTCTCCGGTCTTGGTGAAGCCGCCGGCGGCGGCGAGGGCGCCGCTGAGCGTGATGTTCTTGGAAAGGCCTTCGGGGGTGGCGGCGCGGATCGTGAAGGCGGTGCCGGCGGAGGTGAGCGAGATCGGGTGGGAAGTGCTCCAGTTGTCGAGGGCGCCGAGCGTGCCGGAGGCGAGCGAGATGTTGGAGACGAGGCCGCTCGTGCCGTTTTTCACGATGCCGCCAGAGCCGAGGTAGAGCGCGCCGCTGGTCATGGTGACATTGGCGGAGCCGGCGCTGACGGTGCTGTCGTAGCCGAGGGTGAGCTTGGCGAGTCTGGCGGTGCCGCCGGCGATGAGGAGCTTGGCGACGTTGTTGGTGTTGGATCCGGGATTGCGAGCCATGACGAGGCCGTTGGTGGCGCCGGAGACGACGAGTTCGCCGCCGTTGAGATAGATGACGCCGCCCCGGCCGGCCGTGGCTTGGTAGCCGTTGTGGAGGGTGCCGGTGACGGTCAGGCGTCCGCCGGAGACTGTCATGCCGCCCCAGGAATCGGAGGTGCCCAGGCCGATGTTGGCGAAGGTGACGTCGCCGCCGGTGACGATCACTCCGGTGCCGGTCGTCTGGCTCTCGGAATCGCCGCTGCGGGGGAAGTTGATGTCCTTCGCGGTGACCGTGCCTCCGGTGACCTTGAAGAAGCTGTTGCGCGTGTTGGACGGGAAAATGCTTTGGAAGCTGGCGTTGCCTCCGCTGACGATCACGCCGGTGCCGGAGCCGGAGGTCCAGGAGACGTTGCCCGCGGTGGAGAATACGCCGCCCACGACGCGGAGTTGCTGGGAGGTGGCGATGGTGACCGAGGAGGGGGCGAGCGTGCCCCCGGGCCCGATTTGCACGATACCCTTGGAAATGGTGAGCGCGCCGGTGAGGTTGGGGTTGGGGCGATTGAGCTCGAGCGTGCCGACGCCGGTCTTGGTAAAGCCCTTGGTGCCGGAAAGGGCGACGGCGAGGTGGTGCGGGTAATCGGCGGCCGCGGGGACGTCGGTGGTGTCGCCCGCCTGTGTGGT